>NZ_JBSGDD010000035.1:0-65437 GCF_053602195.1 Kitasatospora sp. NPDC004531
ACTCCCCCCCGTACCTGGAGCGCGTGCTGCGCGACGTGTGGGGCGCCGACCTGACCGTGGTCCGCCGCGAGCTCCCCCTGGCCGCCGTCAGGCGGCGCCGGCGCCGGTCAGGGCGCGGACCTCCAGCTCGGCGTAGCCGTCCTCGTCGGCCGGCTCGCGGTCCAGCAGGGTGCCCAGCCAGCCGGCCAGGAAGCCCAGCGGAATGGAGACCAGCCCCGGGTTCTCCAGCGGGAACCAGTGGAAGTCCATGGTGGGCAGCACCGAGGTCTTCGTCCCGGAGACGACCGGCGAGAACAGCACCAGCACCACCGCCGGCACCAGGCCGCCGTACACCGACCAGACCGCGCCCCTGGTGGAGAAGCGCTTCCAGAACAGCGAGTACAGCAGCGTCGGCAGGTTCGCCGAGGCGGCCACCGCGAACGCCAGGCCGACCAGGAAGGCCACGTTCAGGCGCTGCGCGAACAGGCTGAGCACGATCGCCAGTCCGCCGATCACCACGGCGGAGACCCGGGCCGCGACCACCTCCTCGCGCTCGGACACCGGCCGGCTGCCCTCCCGCCGCCACGCCCGGGCGTACAGGTCGTGGGCGAAGGCCGCGGAGGAGGCCAGCGTCAGCCCGGCGACCACCGCCAGGATGGTGGCGAACGCGATCGCCGAGATCACCGCGAACAGCAGCAGGCCCCAGGTCGAGCCGTCACCGCCGCCGAGGTCCAGCGCGAGCAGCGGAACGGCCGTGTTGCCGGCCGCGTTGGACGCCCGCAGGTCGTGCCCGCCGACCACCGCGCCGGCCCCGAGGCCCAGCACGATCGCCATCAGGTAGAAGGAGCCGATCAGTCCGATCGCCCACATCGTGGAGCGCCGGGCGGCCCGCGCGGTGGGCACCGTGTAGAACCGGCTGAGGATGTGCGGCAGGCCGCCGGTGCCCAGCACCAGCGCCAGGCCGAGGCTGACGAAGTCCAGCCGGTTGATGGTGCCGGAGCCGTAGTTGAGCCCGGGCCGCAGGTACTTCTCGCCCGCGCCGCTGCGCCGCGCGGCGGTCTCCATCAGCGCGCCCAGGTCGCCGTGGAACCGGGCCACCACCAGCACCGTGAGCAGCACCGAGCCGCCCACCAGCAGGAACGCCTTGACGATCTGGATCCAGGTGGTGGCGCGCATCCCGCCGACCGTCACGTAGACGATCATCAGTGCGCCGACCCCGATGATGGTCCACGCCTTGGCGGCCCCGCTGTCGGTGCCCAGCAGCAGCGCGACCAGGCTGCCCGCACCGACCATCTGCGCGATCAGGTACATCAGCGTGACGACCATGGACGACAGGCCGGCCGCGGCCCGCACCGGCCGCTGCCGCATCCGCAGCGCCAGCACGTCGGCCAGCGTGTACCGGCCGGCGTTGCGGACCAGCTCGGAGACCAGCATCAGCACGACCAGCCAGGCGACCAGGAAGCCGATGCTGTACAGCACGCCGTCGTACCCGTACAGCGCGATCAGCCCGGTCACGCCCAGGAAGGAGGCGGCCGACAGGTAGTCGCCGGACAGCGCGAAGCCGTTCTGCAGCGGGGAGAAGTCCCGGCCGCCGGCGAAGAAGTCCTCGGCGGCGTGGCCGCGGCGGCCGACCCAGACCGTGATGGTCAGCGTCACCGCGACGACGACGGCGAACAGGGCCACGGCCATGCCGTGGTTGGGGTGGTGAGCGGTCATCGCAGCTGGTCCTGGGTGTCCCAGCGCAGTTCGAGGGCGGCTCGATCGCGCTTGGTGCGGGCATTACGGGCGTAGAGCCAGGTGAGCAGGAAGGTCGAGGCGAACTGGCCGAGGCCGAGCGCCCAGGCCACGTTCAGCGGCCCGGCGATCCGGCGGCCCAGCAGGTCGGGCATGATCGCCTCGGCCGTCACGAACAGCAGGTACCAGGCCAGGAACCCGGCGCAGGCCGGGAACACGAAGGCGCGGTAGCCCCGCCGGATCTCCTGGAAGGCCTCGCTGTCCTGAACACTCCGGTAGACCGCTCCCCCCACCCGGTCCTCCGGTGGTTCCTCGTCCGCCTCCACGCTGCGCCGCGGCGCCACCACCCGTGGTTGGGGGGCGGCGGCCCCGGCCCACCAGTCGACTCTCTCCTGCTGCGCCACTGCCGACACCTCATCATTCCGGCCACTACGACCGAACCATGATGGAGCGTCACAAACCACACAAGGAAACCCGTGAAGATACGTTCAACCAAGCCCAGGAAAGGGCGGTACGTTCACCAACCGTCCGAAATTCCATGCTTGAAGGCGTATGCGACGGCTTGCGCGCGGTCCCGGACCGCCGTCTTCGCGAAAAGGTTGTTGATATGGGTTTTCACCGTTGCGGGGCTGACGAACAACCTCTCGGCGATCTCCGCGTTGGACAGTCCGGACGCGATCAACGACAGCACCTCGGCCTCCCGCTGGGTCAACCCGTCGGGCAGCGCCGCACGGCCGGGCCGGCCCGCCTCGGGCTTCGGGGCCGCCTCGGGCTTCGGGGCCGCCGCGGGCCGCGGTGCCGCTCCGGGCTGCGCCGGCCCGGTGCCGCCCGGTGCGCCCGACAGCCGCTCCAGCAGCCGCAGTTGGACCTGCGGGGAGAGCCCGGCCGCGCCCGAGCGGACGTCCGCCACCGCGCGGGCGATCTCCTCCGCGCCGGCGTCCTTGGTCAGGAAGCCGCGCGCCCCGGCCTGCAGCGCCGAGAACAGCGAGTCGTCGTCGGCGTACGTGGTGAGCACCACCACCTCGGTGCCGGGGTGCTCGGCGCGGACCCGCCGGGTGGCCTCCACCCCGTCGCAGCGCGGCATCCGCAGGTCCATCAGCACCACGTCGGGGGCGTGTTCGGCGACCAGCCGCAGCGCCTCCTCGCCGTCCGCCGCCGACCCGACCACCGTGATGCCCGGCAGCAGGCCGAGCAGCATCACGATGCCCTCGCGGACCACGGTCTGGTCGTCGGCGACCACCACCCGGATCGGCCCGCCCGTCGTCTCCGCACCCGTCACGCCGGCACCCGCAGCAGCACGCGCCACCCTCCGTCCTCGGGGCCCGCCAGCAGTTCGCCGCCGAGCAACTCAGCGCGTTCGCGCATCCCGAGCAGACCGTACCCGCTCCCGCTGTCGCCCAGCAGCGGGTCCGCACCGCGCGGCGCACCGGAGTTGCGCACCGTCAGCTCCACCGCGCCGTCCAGGTAGCCGAGCCGGACGTCCACCCGGCCGCCCGGCGCGTGCTTGCGGGCGTTGGTCAGCGCCTCCTGCGCGGTGCGGCGCACCGCCAGCCCGGCCTCCGCGGGCACCGGCCTGGGCACCCCGTCCACCGTCAGCTCCGCCCCGGACTGGGCGGCCAGCTCGGCCACGAACTCGGCGACCGGCGCGAACTCGCCGCGCAGCGCGGACAGCGCCTGCCGGGTCTCGGCCAGCCCGTCCTGCGCCATCCGCCGGGCGGCGACCACCCGTTCGCGCACCTCGGCCCGCTCGGCGCCGGCGTCCAGCATCAGCCGGGCCGCCTCCAGGTGCACCAGCTGCGCGGACAGGCTGTGCGCCAGCACGTCGTGGATCTCCCGGGCGATCCTGGCCCGTTCGGCCAGCGCCGCCGACTCCGCCCGCGCCACCTGCGCGGCCCGCTCCTGGGCCAGCAGCGCACGCTGCGCCGAGCGGGCCTGGCCGTCCAGCCGCAGCAGGTAGCCGAGCAGCCCGAGACCACCCGCGACGGCCAGCATCACCAGCACCGAGTCGCCCGAGCCCAGGCTGTAACCGCCCAGCGCCGCAGCGGCGGTGAACAGCCCGAAGGCCAGCGGCAGCCGGATCACCGCGAGCACCGCGAGGCCGCACCAGATCACCGACGCCAGGGTCTTCGCCCCGCCCTCCTGGGCCAGCGCGCCGACCGTCACCAGGCCGGCGGCGCAGGCCAGCGCGGGCCACAGCCGCTGCGCCCGGCAGGCGAAGTACCAGCCGGTGAACAGCGCGGCGGCGGCGACGATCCAGCCGACCGGGGGCAGCACCCGCCAGCCCGTGTAGTGCTGCTCGGTGAAGGTGCCGAACACCACGGCGGTCAGACCCGCGAACCGGCCGAA
Source organism: Kitasatospora sp. NPDC004531 (assembly GCF_053602195.1). NCBI lineage: Bacteria > Bacillati > Actinomycetota > Actinomycetes > Kitasatosporales > Streptomycetaceae > Kitasatospora > Kitasatospora sp. NPDC004531. The sequence continues at coordinate 4,060 of NZ_JBSGDD010000035.1, forward strand.
GAACGACAGCACCGTCCTGGCCCGTGAGTGGCGCTCCCGGATCGGGACGTCTCCGGCCGGCCAGCGGGTCCAGCGTTCCAGGGTGCTCACCGGATGATCCTCTCTCAATGCCGGTGCCGCCGACACCCGTTGGGGGGTCGGCGGCACGGGGGGTTTGTCAGGCGGCCAGGGTGTGCTTGTGCTGGTCGTCCAGGTGGCGGGCCCGCCAGGCGACGGTCACCGAGCGGACCAGCAGCAGCAGGCCGAGCGACAGCATCAGCACGCTGGTGGACTGGTGGACGTGCAGCGCGGCGCCGACGCCGTACCAGCCGATCCGGATCAGGATCGCGCCGACCCAGGCGAACACGGTGGCGGTGGAGCCCTTGGTCCACAGCCCGCCCTCCTGGTCGCGCCAGATCCGCATGGTCCAGCCCCAGGCACAGCCCATGCCCAGCGTGGTGACCAGCGAGCCGCCCACGATCAGCGCGGCGGCGAGCTTGTGGTCCGGGTCGATCAGCACCGGGTCGCGCAGCGCCACGGCGGCGAGGATCAGCGGCAGCAGCCAGAACCGGCGCTCGGTGTCCAGCCGGCGGGCCTGCAGTTGCCGGCCCACCACCAGGACGATCACGGCGACGGCGATCAGGACGTTGGACAGGGCGGTCATTTCCGGTGCCTCCTGGGCGGGTTCTTCTCGACACCGCAAACGCTACGGAGAACGGCCCGCCGGATCCTCGGAGCCGGGGTGGAACCGCAGACGGAAAGGGCTCTCCACCCGTGGGTGGAGAGCCCTTGCGCGCGGCTTGCTCAGGCGTCGATGCGCGAGCGGTCCAGGGTGGCCGCCGAGTCCACGATGAACTCCCGCCGCGGCGCGACGTCGTTGCCCATCAGCAGGTCGAAGGTCTTCTCCGCGGACTCCAGGTCGCCCAGGTTGATCCGGCGCAGGATCCGGTGCCGCGGGTCCATGGTGGTCTCCGCCAGCTGGTCGGCGTCCATCTCGCCGAGGCCCTTGTAGCGCTGGATCGGGTCCTTCCAGCGCAGCCCCTTGCCCTGGAACTGCAGCAGGGTGCGCCGCAGTTCGGCGTCCGAGTAGGTGTAGTGGTACTTCTCCTGGCCGCGCTTGGGGTTGGTCAGCTCGATCCGGTGCAGCGGCGGCACCGCGGCGAACACCCGGCCCTGCTCGACCATCGGCCGCATGTAGCGGTGGAACAGCGTGAGCAGCAGGGTGCGGATGTGCGAGCCGTCGACGTCGGCGTCGGCCATGAAGATGACCTTGCCGTAGCGGGCCTGGTCGATGTCGAAGGTGCGGCCGGAGCCTGCTCCTATGACCTGGATGATCGCCGCGCACTCGGCGTTCTTGAGCATGTCGCTCACCGAGGCCTTCTGGACGTTCAGGATCTTGCCGCGGATCGGCAGCAGCGCCTGGAACTCGGAGTTGCGGGCCAGCTTGGCGGTGCCCAGCGCCGAGTCGCCCTCGACGATGAACAGTTCGCTGCGGTCCACGTCGTCGCTGCGGCAGTCGGCCAGCTTGGCGGGCAGCGAGGAGGTCTCCAGCGCGGTCTTCCGGCGCTGGGTCTCCTTGTGCTGCCGGGCCGCGACCCGGGTGCGGGCGGCGGCCGCGACCTTCTCCAGCACGGCCCGCGCCTGGAGCTTCTCGTCCTTCTTGGCGGAGGTGAGGAAGGCCTTCAACTCCTTGGCCACCACGGCCGCCACGATCCGGTTGGCCGCCGAGGTGCCCAGCACCTCCTTGGTCTGCCCCTCGAACTGCGGCTCGGCGAGCCGGACGGTGACCACCGCGGTCAGGCCCTCCAGCGCGTCGTCCTTGGTGATGTCGTCCTCGGCGACCCGCAGCAACTTGGCGGCCCGCAGCGCCTCGTTGACGGTCTTGGCGAGCTGCCGCTCGAAGCCGTTGACGTGGGTGCCGCCCTTGGGGGTGGAGATGATGTTGACGAAGGAGCGCAGCGTGGTGTCGTAACCGGCGCCCCAGCGCAGCGCGATGTCCACCCCGAGCTCGCGGGTGACCTCGGTGGGGGTCATGTGCCCGAGCTCGTCGAGCACCGGGACGGTCTCCTTGAAGGTGCCCTCGCCGCGCAGCCGCAGCACGTCGGAGACCGGGCGGTCGGGGGCGAGGAACTCGCAGAACTCGCTGATGCCGCCGTCGAATCGGAAGGTCTCCTCCTGGACCTGCTCGCTCTCCGTCAGCCGCTCGTCACGCACCACGATGGTCAGGCCGGGCACCAGGAAGGCGGTCTGCCGGGCCCGGGCGTGCAGCAGCTCCAGCGAGAGCTTGGCGTCCTTGAGGAAGATCTGCCGGTCCGCCCAGAAGCGCGTCCGGGTGCCGGTGCGGGTCTTGGCGAACCTGCCCTTCTTGGCCATGCCGCTGCCGGGCGTGAACGCCGCGTCCGGGCCGTCCCCGTCGAAGCTGCCGGGGGTGCCGCGCCGGAAGCTGATCGAGTGGGTGGCGCCGTCGCGGTCCACCTCCATGTCGAGCCGGGCGGACAGCGCGTTCACCACCGAGGCGCCGACGCCGTGCAGACCGCCGGAGGCCGCGTACGAGCCGCCGCCGAACTTGCCGCCCGCGTGCAGCTTGGTCATCACCACCTCGACGCCGGACAGGCCGGTCTTGGGCTCCACGTCCACCGGAATGCCGCGGCCGTTGTCCCGCACCTCGACCGAGCCGTCCTGGCGCAGCAGCACGTCGATCCGGTCGCAGAACCCGCCGAGGGCCTCGTCCACCGAGTTGTCGATGATCTCCCACAGGCAGTGCATCAGGCCGCGACTGTCCGTCGACCCGATGTACATGCCCGGCCGCTTCCGGACCGCCTCAAGACCTTCGAGGACGAGCAGATGCCGCGCGGTGTAGTCGGACCCGCCCTCACCGGTCACCAGAGAGGACGGGACGGTCTTTTCTCCACTCACGCTCTGCACTCCTCCATGATGTTGACGGACACCCCGCATGCTCTCAGCAACTGAGACTTCGGCCGCCGAGGCCCGCACGCCTTGTACGCGCTGCGCGAACACGACTCCCACCGCGGACGCGGCCCTCACCCTGCCATCTCCTGCCGACACCACAGGTCCTGGCGGACCGGGGCGGCCGGAGAGGGCGGCGGAGCTGCTGTGATGCGGTCAAACGGGGTCCGGGACGGGGCTTATGCTCCAACCCAGCGGAGGATTATGCTACGCGGACCTCGCACCCCGGCCCGATCGGGCGTTCGAGGTGATTGGCGGACCATCGGAATCGGTACGCATGAACCACCGGTGCCCGGGGCACGCCCTTCATCAACGAGACAGCAGAATCCTCAAAGAGAAAAGCCACGAGCGGGAACGAATTCGACCTGGTTGGATGTTGATCCTGGTACACAGCTCGTCGAGCTAGAGAAGAGGCGACGTGACTACTGTTCTGACCCCTGCGAGCCCGCTCACCGCGGCAGACCGCTGCGACCGTTGCGGCGCTCAGGCCTACCTGCGCGTCGTCCTTTCCAGCGGCGGAGAGCTGCTGTTCTGCGCCCACCACGGGCGTAAGTTCGAGCCCGAGCTCAAGAAGATCGCCGTGGAGATACACGACGAGAGCGAGCGCCTCTCCGGCACCTCGGCGACGGCGTCCGAGGGCGAGCGCTGACGCTCCCGCTCTCCCGAGCTGCCTGAACGGCCGGGCGGCCTCCCTCCGGGGCAGGCCGCCCGGCCGTGGCGTTCGCCCGGCCGCCACAGCTCGTGCCGGGCATGTCACAGCGCGTTCTGGACGGACTCCGCGACCGCCGAGATCCGGGTGTACACCCCCGGGTGCTCGGCCTCCGCGCAGCCGGCCCCCCAGGACACCAGGCCGGCCAGCCGCCCGCCCACCACCAGCGGCCCGCCGCTGTCGCCCTGGCAGGCGTCCTTGCCGCCGCGCTGCTCCCCCGCGCACACCATGCTGCGCGCGTCGTAGGCGCTGTCCCGCCCGCCCGGGTAGGCGTCGGCGCAGACCGCGTCCGGGACGATCGGCACCGTCACCTGCCGCAGCGTGTTCGAGTAGCTGCCGTTGCCCCGGGTGTCCCCCCAGCCGAACACCGTCGCCGGGGTGCCCGCCGCGTACGGCCGGCTCTCACCCGGGCCCACCAGCTCCAGCAGCTGCCGGTCGTTCTGCGGCTCGGCCAGCGTGAGCACCGCCACGTCCCGCGAGTTCGCGGCGAAGTTGTAGGCGGGCTCGATCCACACCCGGTCGACCGCCACCTCCCGCCCCGCGGTGCCCCGCAGGTCGTCCCGCCCGACGATCACCCGCAGCCCCGGCCGCTGGGTCGGCCGGCCGGTGGTCTCGTCGTAGAAGCAGTGCGCGGCCGTCACCACCTTGGTCGGCGTCACCAGCGCGCCGCCGCAGAACTGCCCGGAGCGGGCCGAGCCGAACTGCGAACGGCTGGCCAGCGCCACCATCCACGGATGGTCGCCGGTGCTGGCGCTCGTCCCCCCGACGATCCGCCGCTGCGCGGAGGCCGGGGCGGCCGCAGTCAGCGCGACCAGCGGAACGGGCAGGGCCGCCGCGGCGACGAGCGCGACCGCCCGGCGGCGGCGCCGGGGCGCGGGCGGTTCCAGGACGGGCACCGGTCCTCCAGGGGTTCGGCATGCAGACGGGATGCACGGGGCGAAGAGCGACAACCTGCCCAGCGTAGTCACGCACTCACCCAGCGTTCGATGTCCGCACGCCCAAACCACCCCATCGGGGGACCCCCGGACATGCGAACGGGCCCCTCCGCCGGTGGCGGAGGGGCCCGTCCAGATGGCTCTGACCGACGGAGGATCAGTCCAGGTAGTCGCGCAGCACCTGGGAACGCGACGGGTGGCGCAGCTTCGACATGGTCTTCGACTCGATCTGGCGGATGCGCTCACGCGTCACGCCGTAGACCTTGCCGATCTCGTCCAGCGTCTTCGGCTGACCGTCGGTCAGACCGAAGCGCATCGAGACCACGCCCGCCTCGCGCTCGGAGAGGGTGTCCAGCACCGAGTGCAGCTGCTCCTGGAGCAGGGTGAAGGAGACCGCGTCGGCCGGGACGACCGCCTCGGAGTCCTCGATCAGGTCACCGAACTCGCTGTCGCCGTCCTCGCCGAGCGGGGTGTGCAGCGAGATCGGCTCGCGGCCGTACTTCTGGACCTCGATGACCTTCTCCGGGGTCATGTCGAGTTCCTTGGCCAGCTCCTCCGGGGTGGGCTCGCGGCCCAGGTCCTGGAGCATCTGGCGCTGCACGCGGGCGAGCTTGTTGATGACCTCGACCATGTGCACCGGAATGCGGATGGTGCGGGCCTGGTCGGCCATGGCGCGGGTGATCGCCTGCCGGATCCACCAGGTCGCGTAGGTGGAGAACTTGTAGCCCTTGGTGTAGTCGAACTTCTCGACCGCGCGGATCAGACCGAGGTTGCCCTCCTGGATCAGGTCCAGGAACAGCATGCCGCGGCCGGTGTAGCGCTTGGCCAGCGAGACCACCAGGCGGAGGTTGGCCTCCAGCAGGTGGTTCTTGGCGCGGCGGCCGTCCTCGGCGATGATCTCCAGCTCGCGCTTGAGCTTCGGGGCGAGCTTGTCGGCCTGGCTCAGCTTGTCCTCGGCGAACAGGCCGGCCTCGATCCGCTTGGCGAGCTCGACCTCCTGCTCGGCGTTGAGCAGCGGGACCTTGCCGATCTGCTTCAGGTAGTCCTTGACCGGGTCGGCGGTGGCGCCGGCCACGGCGACCTGCTGGGCCGGAGCGTCGTCCTCGTCGTCGTCGGAGAGCACGAAGCCCTGGTCCGACTCCTCCTCGGGACCCTCCTCCTTGCCGTCGCCGGGCAGGGCCACGTCCTCGAGGAGCTCCTCCTCGCCGATCATGTCCTCGTCGCCCTTGGCGCCGGCCTTGCCGGCCGCGGCGGTCTTCTTGGCGGCGGTCTTCTTCGCGGGAGCGGCGGCCTTCTTGGCCACCGCCTTCTTCGCCGGGGCAGCCTTCTTGGCGACCGAGCGGGCCTCGGCGAGACCGATGGTCTCGACGACGGTGACCTCACTGGTCGTCACGGCGGCGGCCACGGCCACCGACGGGGACACGGTCGCGTTGGGGGCGATCCGCACCGGGGGCTTGGTCTGGGCGACCGGCGTGCGGGTGGTGACCGCCTTGGTCGCGGTGCGCTTGGTGGCGCTCTTGGCCGCAACGCTCTTGCGCTTGGCGCCGGCCGGCTCGGCCGCGCTGACCATGAGCTCCACCCCCTCCTCAATCAGCACCTGGTTGAGGCTGCGCATGACGTTCTTCCACTTGGTGACCGGGATCTGGTCCGCCTCGAACGCGTGGCGCACGTCGTCACCGGCGATCTGCCCCTGGGCCTTGCCCCGCTCGATGAGCGCCAGCAGTGCCGCGGACTCGGCGATCTCGGGGGGAAGCGAACGGGATGTGCTGGCCGACACGAACAACCTCTCGGACGATGAGTGGACGATCCCGCCACCGACCGCCCGAGTTGCTCGGGTGGGTGGACGGTGACCGGGGTCTGCAGGACGGCAGCAGCGCCGCGCACCAACACAGCCATCTGGCTTGTGGTGGTATTCCGGAGCTGCTTCCGCTCCGTACACATCGCTGCCGCCACTCAAGTGTTACGCATGCCCGTCGTGGCGCCCGTCACACCACCCGGCGGCCGGTACGGGCTGCCCCGGGCGGCCTATCGGCGAGCGCCCCGCCGAGGCCCTCCCTCCCCGCCCCGGCCCGTTCGCGCCACGGCCTGCGGCTCTGCGGCGGCGATGCGGTGGGGTGCGGTGCGGTGTGGCGCGGACAACGGTGTGGGACGCGACACGCCGATGGCCCCCCGGCTGCGGGTGGAGCAGCAGAAGGGCCATCCGTTCCGGGACGGGCGGGGCCGGAATCGACCGGACTCGACCGGACCGCTCAGTGCTCGCGCGGGGCCGGCACGGCGTGCTCGACGTCCGGGTGGACGGTCAGCAGCGCGCGGACGGCGGCCTCGGCGGCGGTGCCGTCGCCGGCACCGAGCGCGTCGACCAGCCGGGTGTGCAGGCCGACCGCCGACTCCGACGGGCGCTCGCAGGTGGTGCCGGCGCCGCCGGACACCTGGAGCGCGCCGGCCACGATCCCGGACAGGTGCTCCAGCATCCGGTTCCCCGCCATCTGCAGCACCAGGCCGTGCAGCTCGGCGTCGGCCCGGGCGTAGCTGACCAGGTCGCCCTGGCCGCCGGCCTGGTTCATGATCTCGGTCAGCTCGACCAGCCGGTGCTGGACGTCCTCCCGGCCGTGGCCGGCGGCGAGACGGGCGGCCAGCGGCTCGATCGCCCAGCGCAGCTCGAACAGCTCCCGGCGCTGCTCGTCGCGCTGCGGCCCGAACGCGCGCCACTCGATGATGTCGGGGTCCAGCAGGTTCCAGTCGCTGACCGGGCGGACCCGGGTGCCGACGTTCGGCCGGGCGGAGACCAGGCCCTTGGCCTCCAGCACCCGGAGCGACTCCCGCACCACGGTGCGGGAGACCTCGAAGCGCTGGCCGATCTCCTCCGGCACCAGCGGGCGGTCGGCGCCCAGGTCGCCGGAGACGATCATCTGGCCGAGCTGCTGGACCAGCTGGCCGTGCAGTCCGCGGCCGCGGCTGCTGGTGGTCTTCCGACCGGCCCGGGCGAGTTCGTGCTCGGCCCCCTCCCAGCGGGGAGCGGGCGGCATCGGGCGGTCGGCGTACGGGAAACGGTCCAGCTCGGAGGCGGAGATCGACTCGGCCTGGCGAGCGGCGGTCACGGTGGGGTGCGCAAGGGTACTCACGCCATCCTTTGTCGGCGATCGGCGGGACCGTCTTGAGCATTCTCCTGAAAAGCACACGAAAGGGTGATCGACCGTGTCTGGATAATTGACTTCTTATCAGGAGGAAATGCCCATATCGGTCATCCGGGCTCGAATTCGGCTGACGCTCCGTCCTGCGTTTCCGCCCTCCGTTTCGGAGGGCGTTCCGGAACCGCGTCTCGCCGTACCGTCCGCGGGCCCGCTCTCCCGACCGGCCGTCAGTTCCGCTCTGGCGGGCGGGCCCCGGACGGTACAGCGGAGGGCGTCATTACAGGGTCCGGCGGCGGAGCTGGACCAGCAGCACGGCCAGCACCAGCACGGCGGCCGGGGCGAGCAGGGCCGCGACCACCACTCCGTCCAGCGCCGCCGCCGCCCGGTCGGCCGTGTCGCGCACCAGGTTCAGGGCGTACTGGAAGGGCAGCAACTCCCTTACCCAGAGCGGCCAGTCACGGCCGAAGCGGTGCAGCAGCAGACCGGCGGTGGGCTCCAGCAGGGCGGGGGTCGCACAGGTCAGCAGCACGCCCACGACGGCGCTGCGCACCAGCGCCGCCAGCAGCAGACCGGCCCAGCCGCCGGCCGCCGTCAGCGCCAGGTACGCGGGAAGCACCCGGCCGATCCCGCCCGCCGCGAACGGCCCCGCCGCCGGGGCGGGCGCCAGGCCCGGAAGCGCCGTCAGCTCCGCCGCGCGCGGAGCGGCGAACACCGTCGAGGCGTCCACCGAGGCGGGCAGTGCGAACCGGAGCACCGCGGCGTTCACCGCGAGCGTCAGCACCGCCAGCAGGACCGCCACCGCGCCGACCGCCACCGACTTCGCGGTCAACGCGCCGTACCGGCGGACCAGGTTGACCCGGGACGCGGCCAGGCCCGGCCAGCGCATCTCGTTGCTGTACACCAGCGCGCCGAGCACCGCCGCCGCCAGCGCGGTCAGCGGGAGCGGCAGCCACGGGACCACCCCCGTCATCGCACGCACCGCGCCCGGCACCGCCAACTCCCCTGCCGGGAACCGCCGGGCCGACACCGCCGCCAGCGCCGCGTTCACCAGCAGCGCCGCCGCGACCACCACCCACGTGGAGCGCACCCCGCGCAGCCGACGCACCTCACAAGCCACCAACCGCACGGTCTCACTCACTCCCGTTCTCGTCGCCGACAGCGCGCCTGCGCACCGCACTCGCCCCGCTCTCCCGCGCCTGCGCCCGCTCCGCCGAACGCAACTCCGTTGCGTGGACGGGCCGGAGACGCACCTGCGCGTGGCCCTGCTCCCGGGCGTGCTCCGGGTCTTGCCCCGGGGCCTGCGCCGGTCCGGGGGGCGGGGCGGGCGAGTGGCCGACTCCCGTGATCCGGGCGGGAGTCAGCAGCTCCGCGTCGGTCGGATTGGCCGCCAGCTGCTCGGCGTCGAGCGCCATCGGACCGGCGGCGACGGGGGTTGGCGCGGGCGCGGTGAGTTCGAGCGCGGTGGGCTCCGCCGCGGCGGACGCGGGTACGGGCTCGCCGTGGTGAACCGGGTGGCCGGCGGCGAAGTCCCGCTCGACGTACGACCGGCGGAGCGCGGAGGAACCGCGGGCCGTCCGCCGGGTGAGGTCGACGGCGGGTGCCTCGACCGCGGACGCCGGGACCGCCGGAACGGGGAGGGTCGGCGGAGCGGGCGGGGCCGCCGGAACGGGGTGGGGCGACGGGTCGGGCCGGGCCGACGGGTCGGGTGCGAGGGCGGCGGCGGCCCAGCGGCCGGCCTGGAGGCCACGGTGGTCGAGGGCGCGGCGCTCCGGGGCCCGCTGCTCGGGGGCGCGGTGCTCGGGGGCCTGCTCGACTGTCTGCCCGGCGGTGTGCTCGTCGTCGGGGCCGGTGGCCGGGCGGCCGACGAGGGCGGGCCTCGGGGCAGCGGGGGCGACCGCGGGGGTGGCCTGGGGCTGCGCGCCGACGGCCCGGCTGCCGGTCTTCTGGCGGGCTGTCCGGATCACCACCTGGCCGGAGTGGCCCGATCCGCCGGGCAGTGCGGCCGGGAACGAGATCGGGCGCTGCACCACCCGGTCGGCCAGCTCGTGCAGCAGGACGCCGTGGCGGTAGGCGAGTTCACCGATCTCGGTGCGGCCGATGCCGCTCACCGCGAGACCGACGCCGCTCTCCCGTCGGACCTGCGCGCCCTGGGCGACCAACAGGTCGGCCAGGCGGGCCATCTGCGGGCCCCGGACCAGGACTTCGGGGTGCAGCCGGGTGCGGTGGAACTCCACCACCGGCTGGTCGGCGGCCAGCCGGCCCGCGTCCAGGGTGACCACCCGGTCGGCGAGCCCGGCGGCCTCCTCCGGGCTGCGGGTGGACATCAGCACGGTGCCGCCCGTCAGCGCGAACGACCGCAGGAAGCCGTGCAGCCACTCCTCGCTGCGTGGGGACAGGCCCTCGGCCGGGGCGTCCAGCAGCAGCGTCGCCGGGTCGCCGAGCAGCGCGGCGGCCAGTGCGAGTCGGCGGTGCATCCCCGGCGAGAAGGTGCCGATCCGGTGCCCGGCGACGGGGGCGAGGCGGACCTGCTCCAGCAGGTCGTCGGCCCGCCGCGCCGGGACGCCGACCGCCCGCGCCAGCATCCGCAGGTGCGACCGGGCCCGCTGACCGGGGTGCCCGGCCTCCGGCCTGCCGACGGGGAGCAGCACGCCGATCTCGCGCTCCGGACGCCGGATCCGCCGGTAGGTCCGACCGTCGAACAGGGCGATCCCGTGGCCGCGTTCGAGCCCCACCATCAACCGGAACGCGGTGGACTTGCCCGCCCCCTCGTCCCCCAGCAGCGCGGTGATCATCCCTGGACGGGCATCGAAGGTCAGGTCCAGCACCGCCGGGGGCCGGCCCCTCCGATACGTCTTGGTCAGTCCGGTGATCTGGATCATCGCCGCCCGCTCCCTCGCCCGCCGACAGACCGGCGTTCGTCCGCCAGGCCTGAGCCTGCACAGTAGGACGCGGAAGCGTTGAAACCAGGCATTCCGGATCGATCGTGGACGGTGTTAGGGCCGAGCTCACCCGAACAGGGGACAGCGCTCGCACGTCACTGACGCGTTCCTCACGAACCGTCACCCTCCTGATGCCACAAGGGAACCGGCCCGTCGCACCCGCCCGACGCCAGCGCCTCGCCGGCCGCGGGCACCGCCCGCCCGGGTTGCGGACTCAGGCCTCGGGGCGCAGCATCGGCGGGTTGAGCACCGTCGCACCGCCGGCGGTGAACAGCTGGGCGGGACGGCCGCCCTGGCGGGTCGTCGTGCCGCCGGAGGGCAGCAGGAAGCCGGGGGTGCCGGTGACCTTGCGGTGAAAGTTCCGCGGGTCCAGCACCACGCCCCACACTGCCTCGTACACCCGGCGCAGCTCGCCGACGGTGAACTCCGGCGGGCAGAAGGCGGTCGCCAGCGAGGAGTACTCGATCTTCGACCTGGCCCGCTCCACGCCGTCCGCGAGGATCTGCCCGTGGTCGAAGGCCAGCAGCTCGCCGTCGTTCCGGTCCGCACCGAACAGTTCGCTGACCGGCGCCCACCGGGCGCTGCTCGCGTCACCACCGGCACGCGGCGAGGGCAGGTCGGGGGCGAGCACCAGGTACGCGACGCTCACCACGCGCATCCGCGGGTCGCGCTGCGGGTGCCCGTAGGTGGCCAGCTGCTCCAGGTGTGCCCCGAACGGGTTCTGCCCCGCCAGCACCTGCCCCGGCGCGGACTGTGCCCGCAGCCCGGTCTCCTCCGCCAACTCCCGCGACGCCGCCTCGGCCAGCCCTTCGTCCGGCCGCACGAACCCGCCGGGCAGCGCCCAGTAGCCCTGGAACGGCGCCTCGCCGCGCTTCACCAGCAGGGCGCACAGCTCATGGTCGCGCACCGTCAGCACCACCAGGTCAACCGTGACTGCGAACGGGGGGAAGGCCGACGGGTCATAGCGCGACATGCCGCCGATCTTAGTCGTCTCTCTGACGATAATCACAGACCACGTCTCTGTTCCCGCCTCCTTCTCTCCCCTCGGGGAGCCCGCTTTCTGCCATCCGGACTGCCTGCTTCCCGTCTCGCTGACCGCCCGCCGACGGTCAGCCTGCGGTCAGCCGGCGGTCAGCTGGCGGCCAGTTGCAGGAACGACGGCGCCTCCTCCACCACCGCGACACCGATCCGGCTGACCCGGACGGAGAACGGTTCCCCTGCCACCCGCAGGCCGGTCAGCTCCAGTGCTCCCAGGGGCGCGGTGCTCGCGGGCCGGGTGGCCACTCGCCCTGACGGGACGTCGGGCCGGACGCCCGCCAGCGAGAGCACCAGGTGGACGGCGGCGGCGGCCGACACGGCGGCCGGGCGGCAGGCCGCCTGGTGCGGCACCGGTGGGCAGTCGGCGACCTTCTGCTCGCCCGCGTACATCTCCGGCAGCCGGTACTCGAAGTGTGCGGATGCCTCCAGCAGGCCTTCCAGCAGGATCTCGGCCTCCCGCTCGAAACCGGCGTCCACCAGGCCGCTCACCGCGAGCGCGGTCTCCTGCACCCGCACCACGCCGCTGCGGTGGCCCAGCGGGTTGAACCGCGGAGACTTCGCGCTCAACGTCCGCAGGCCCCACCCGCAGTCGAGTTCGGGAGCCACCAGCCGATGGGCGAGCAGCCTTGCCTGTTCCCGGTCGAGTAGGCCCTCGTGCAACTCGCCCTCGGCGGCCAGGCCGACGTCGAAGAGGTGGACCACGGTGGAGGCGAGAGCCGGCACCGGCCGGTCGGACGCCAGCAGGGCCGCCGCCGGGCGGCCGCCGGACAGGTCGTCGATCCAGAACTGCTCGCGGAACCGTTCCCTCAACTCGGCTGCCCAGGCCCGCCATTCCGTCGCTCCGGGACGGTCGAACGCCTCCAGCAGGTCCGCCCCCTGGAGCGCCGCCCGGTGCGCCTGCGCCTGGACTTCGCACCTGGCCGGCCCCGGTCGCACGGCGCGCTCCTCCGCCGAGCGGCCGAGGTCGGTGACGAACCCGACCGGCCCGTCCGGTCCGTCCGCCACCGCGGCACGCAGCGCGCCCAGGGCGCGCTCCGCGGCCGGCAACAGCTCGGCGACCTCCGCCCGGGGCATGCCCCAACGCCAGGCCTCCGCCAGCACGGTGACGAACAGCAGGGTCGCCTCCGTGGCCGTGCAGCTCGCGGGCAGCTCGGGACCACCGTGCCGCAGCGGCCCCGGGACCACGCCGTCCAGCGCCTGCGCCGCCGACCCTCCCTCGACACCGGCGGCGGGCGGGGTGGCCGTGCCGTGGGCCGGGGTGGTCTGCGCCGCCGGAGTGCCGCCGGCGGCACCTGCCCCCGATGGACTTCCGGCCGCTGCCGGGCCGGCCGCCGCCGGACTCGACGTGCCGTCGGCGGTGCCGCTCTCGGACGGCCGCGCGGCACCGGCCGGTTGCTGGGGTGCGAGGTGCTGGCGGCGGGCCGTCGCGCGGAGCGTTCCGGCCGCGAGCCGGGTACCGAGCGGCAGCGTCATCCGGGCCGCCCAGAGCGCGTCCGCGGCGGTGAGTCCGAACCGCCAGGGCGCGCCGGAGGCGGTGTAGAGGTCGGTCGGCCGGTCCGCGTCCGCGAGCAGCAGCCCGCTCAACGTGTCCAGAGCGCGGCCGACCAGGCGGGCGGCGCGACGGTCGTCGGCCCGGACCTCCGGCTCGGACCACGGCAGCGGCACACCCGGACCGCGCCCCGTCGGCGGACGACCGGTCGACGGAGCCTCCAGTTCGACGCGCAGGTCCACGGACCAGCGGGCCCCGGGCTGAATCTCCAAGTCCCACCGGAGGACGCCCGCGCCGGCCAGCACCGCGTGCGGCGAGGGACGGGCGCTGACGGTGGCCGCGCGGCCCTGCCCGACCCAGCGGAGCCCCGCGGACTGGACCTGGCCCGGCAGGTCGGCCGAGCGCCGACCCGCCGCGATGTCGTTGAGCTGCCCCAGGTCGGTGCCCAGGGCGATCTCCAGCGGGAGGCGGGCCGGTCGGGCTCCGGTGTTCCGGACAGTCACCGTCTCCGCGCCGTCCGCGTGCCGCAGCCGTTCGACTGTCAGCGCCGGATCCGGGTCGAGATCGCCCGGCACCCGAACCGACCCCAGGAAGCGTGCCGCCGCCGCCGACGTCAGGATGCCCTGGAGCGGCAGCGGCTCCATGCCGCCGAGGCGCAGCTCCATCCTGGCCAGGGCCCGCACTCCGTGGCGGAAGAAGCCGTGCAGGTTCTGCCCCCGGAGCTGGCCGTCCGGGCCGGAGACCGCCATGCCCGGGGCGTTGACGCACAGGACGTCGTGCACCGCCGAGGGCTGCGGCCGCGGCACCGCCGCCGGGCCCGGCTGGCGCCCCACTGCCGGAGCGGCCGCACCGGCCACCTGCTCCGACCGTGCGTTCACCCCACCGGGCGGCGCCCCGAGCGGAGCCGATCCGTAGTCGGCGCGCGGCGCCCCGCCGCGCCCCGCAGCCGTCGTCCCTGGGCCCGTCACACCCGGGGCCGGCACGCCGGGCCCCGGCCGGGTCGCGGTGCCGTAGGGCGGGGTCGCGGTGCCATAGGGCGGAGTGGCCGTGCCGTACGACGGGGTCGCTCCTGGCGCGTACGGCGTGGGCGTGGTGAGCGTGCCGTAGGGCGGGGTGGTGCCCGGCGCGGGCGCGACCGGTGTCCCGTACGGCGGGGTGGCACCCGGCAGGGGCGCGACGGGCGTCCCGTACGGCGGGGTGGTGAGCGGGGCCCCGGGCTGCTGGGCGGTGCCGACGAGCGGCGTGCCGTAGGCGGGCGGTGCGGGTGTCTGGGGCCCGGCGGCTCGGGTGTCGGGACCTGCCGGGGCTGCCCCTGGCGTGCCGGTGGGCGGCGGGGCGCCGATGGGTGTGCCGAACGGGGGCGTGGTCTGACGGGGGTTCGGTGGGCCGACCAGGTGAGTAGGGCCGGGGGGAGCCGGTGTGCCGGCCGGTGCCGGTGTGCCGGCCGGCGCGGGCGGGTTGATGGGTGGCAGCGGTTGGGCCGCTGCTTGGGTTGGCCTTGACTCGGTCACCAGGCTCTCCTCCCCTCGACCGGCCGACGGCTGCGGGACCGGTCGGCCGCGAGCGTGCTCGATCGCGGACTGTGCTGCTCTGCCGCCGGGACGCGCGGCTCTGACCTGGGCGGAACCGGATCGCTGGTACTCCGCCCCGGCCGGGATGGTGTCCCGGCCCGGGCGCCCGGAACACCCGAGGCCCGGTCGCACCGGGTCGAGCGACACGTGGCCGGTGCCCGACACGGTCGCCCTGGCCACCACTGGCCCGGCAGTGCCGGTTCGGGTAGCGGCGTTCCGCAGGTTGAACGCCGTACACCTGCCCCAGGTCACGCCTGTCCGGCGGACCTCCGGTCGAACGCGGCCCCGCGCCGTCGCTCGTTCGGCGGTCTGCGGCCGGCACTCGGGGTGCCCGCTGTGTCGTGGCGCCGTTCGGGGTTCTCCGCAGGTGGCGGACGCCCCCCGGCGGCTCCTGTCCGCCGTCAGGATACGGTGCGAGCACGACGACGGAACCATTGGTGATCTTGGTGACCGGCGCCGCGACCAGCCTGTGACCAGCTCACTCCTAGGAGTTGCATGTCCTCCTTCCGCATCCCCGGGATCGTCGCCAAGGACCACGTCTTCCGGGTGCCGCTGGACCACGGCGCTCCGAACGGCGAGGCGATCAAGGTCTACGCCCGCGAGGTGGTGGCCGCCGGACGCGAGCACGACGACCTTCCGTGGCTGCTGTTCCTGCAGGGCGGACCGGGCGGCAAGGCCAACCGGCCGCTGGGCCGGGACGGCTGGCTGGACCGGGCGCTCGACGACCACCGGGTGCTGCTGCTCGACCAGCGCGGCACCGGCCGATCCACCCCTGCCAATCGGCAGACCCTGGCCCGCCGTGGCGACGCCCGCCGGCAGGCCGACTACCTGGCGCACTTCCGTGCCGACTCGATCGTCCGGGACGCCGAACTGATCCGCCGCCAGCTGCTGGGCGAGGACGGCCGGTGGAGCCTGCTCGGGCAGAGCTTCGGCGGCTTCTGCACCCTCACCTACCTCTCGGTGGCCCCGGAGGGCCTGCGCGAGGCGTTCGTCACCGGCGGGCTGGCGGGTCTTCGCCGCTCGGCGGACGAGGTCTACCGTGCGGCGTACCCGCGCGTGGCCCGCAAGAACGCCGGGCACTACGCGCGCTTCCCCCAGGACGTGGCGGCAGTACGGCGAATCGCGGCGCACCTGATCGAACAGCCCGCGACCCTGCCGGACGGCGGCCTGCTCACCGTCCAGGCCTTCCAGGCGCTGGGCATGATGCTGGGCAGTGGCAACGGCTCCTTCGTTCTGCACTACCTGTTGGAAGAGGCCTGGGTGGAGGGGCCGGACGGACCGGAACTCTCCGACGCGTTCCTGGCCGGGGCACAGACGCACCTGTCCTTCGCCCACGGGCCGCTGTACGCCGTGCTGCACGAGTCGATCTACGGACAGCGCTCGGTCGATGCCGGGGCCACCGACTGGTCGGCGGAGCGGGTGCGCAAGGAGTTTCCCGAGTTCGACGCCGCCGCGGCGCTGGCCGGGGACGGGCCGGTGCTGCTCACCGGCGAGATGATCTACCCCTGGATGTTCGAGACCGACCCGTCGCTGCGCCCGCTGCGCGAGACGGCGCAGCTGCTGGCGGAGCGCGCCGACTGGCCCGACCTGTACGACCCGCAGCGCCTGGCTACGAACCAGGTACCGGTGTACGCGGCGGTGTACCACGACGACATGTACGTGGACACGGCGCACTCCTTGGAGACCGCGGACGCGGTGGCCGGAGTGCGGACGTGGGTCACCAACGAGTGGGAGCACGACGGGGTCCGGGTGAGCGGCCGCCGGGTGCTGGACCGCCTGATGGGGATGGCTCGCGGCGAGATCTAGGCGCTCGGCGCTCGGGCGGGGGATGGACGCACGCATGTCAGCCTCCGAGGGACTGCTGGTGTCGGGACGCCCTGATGCGGAGCCCGGGAATGCGCGCCGACGCCCCCGACTGGCACGAGCGGCGCTCACGGACGCGGCGACGGGCGGCGGCTGACGCGGCGTCGGAACAGGCGGCCGGGCGGCCGCCGGCTGGGCTGCCGTCCTCGCCGGGCTCGGATCCGCCCGGCGAGGATTCGGAGCACACCCGACCGGGCCCGGGCTCGCGCTTCGCGTCTTCGGGGGCGGGCAGCGGTTCGCCGCATGCCCGTGCCTGGGCTCCGGACGGGGCGGCGGGCGTCCGCGAGGGGCTGCCGGGCCGTTCGGACCCCGTCGGGGCGTCGGACGGCGGGAGTTCGGGACGCTGGTCGCGACCTGCCGCGCGCAGGCGGGTGGAGCGTTCGCTCCGGACCACCCGGAGCAGCGCCTCGGGGGCGATGCCGGCGTTCAGCGATTCGTAGAGGAGCTGGGCCAAGGTGTAACCCGGATCGAGCTCCAGAGCCCTGGCCAGCACGATCCGTGCGGTGGCGGGGTCGCCGGCCAGCCAGGACGTCCAGGCGAGCAGCGTCATCGGCGGGGCGGCGAGGTGTTCGAATGGGTCGACGCAGCGCTGGATGAGGTAGCGCCACAGCTTCTGGGCGGTGGCGAGTTCGTGCGGTTCGGCGTACTCGGCGGCGCGATCGCGGCCGAGTTTGTCCTGCAGGCCGATCAGGAGTCGGGCCGTCCGCCTGGTGTCGAGCTCCCCGGCACCGGTGCGGAACTCGGCCATCGCGCTGGCCAGCAGCTCCTCGGTGCGATCGACCGACGCATGGCGGCCGTCGGGGCCGGCCAGCTCCCGGATGAAGGGCGGCCCGGCGTCCTCCAGCGCGCGGCGCTGCACCTCGCAGAGCGGCGGGCCCACCGGGGCCAGGCCAGCCACGATCGCCTTGCGGCTGCCCCGTGGGGCGAGGCCCGCGAAGGTGGCCGCGGCGGCGAGTGGACTGGGCTGGTGAGCGGCGCGGACCGGCGTGCCGTCCGGCGGACAGCAGTCGACTCCGGAGCACAGGAAGGACCACCAGTGGCCGTCGGAAACACACAGCGACTCCTTGACGATCACGTGCTGGTCCTGGAAGGCCTGGGCGAGTGCGGCCGCCAGCGGGCGCAACTGCGCCAGTACGGCCCGCCCGCCCTCGGACACGGGCGTGCCGTCGGCGGGATCCCGGCACAGGTACAGCAGGACCTGGACGGGACGGCGGTCGCGCTGCTCGGACAGCTCGATCAGCAGCCGGGCGGATTCTTCGGCGGTGCGCTCCCAGTGATCCGGATCCGCCGGAATGTCGATTCGGATCACCCCGCCCTGATCGAGCGCGGGGCCCTGCAGGCCCACCGCGACGATGCTGTCGTCGGGGAAGAAGCCCAGCAGGTACGGGAGCATCTCCGCCATGTCGGCGGGGCCGCGCAGCCGGACCGGGAGGTGGCCGGGGCGCGGAGAGGGCTTGGTGGTGCGGTCGTCTGCGGTCATGGCGCAAAGCGTGGACCCGATTCGGCCGCCGCTGCGGATATTTCGCTCAGCCTGTGGATAAACCGGGGGGTTCAGCATCAGCTCCCCCTAATGGCGGACAATTCCGGGCCGAACAGTGGCCTCTGGCGTCATATCGCCTGATAAAAGCCAGGTTGTCCACAGGGAGCCATTCGCGGTCCGTCCGTGAAGCACGGTATCCATGACCTCATGCAGACGCGCGATCTCCATCCGACCACCCCAGCCGACCGCGAAGCCGTCCGGGCCGCCGCGGAAGCCGTGCTGCACAACCTCGCCGGCCCGACCGCGAAGCTGCGCGAGGACCAGTGGAAGGCCATCGAGGCGCTGGTGGTGGACAGTCGCCGTGCCCTGGTGGTGCAGCGCACCGGGTGGGGCAAGTCCGCCGTCTACTTCATCGCCACGGCGCTGCTCCGCCAACGCGGCGCCGGCCCGACGGTGATCGTCTCGCCCCTGCTGGCGCTGATGCGCAATCAGGTCGAGTCGGCCGCCCGGGCGGGCATCCACGCCCGGACGATCAACTCGGCCAACCCGGAGGAGTGGGAGGAGATCCAGCAGGAGGTCGCCGACAGCCGGGTCGATGTCCTGCTGGTCAGCCCGGAGCGGCTCAACAACCCCGACTTCCGTGATCACGTGCTGCCCAAGCTCGCCGCCTCCACCGGCCTGCTGGTGGTGGACGAGGCGCACTGCATCTCCGACTGGGGCCACGACTTCCGGCCCGACTACCGACGGCTGCGCACCATGCTCGCCGAGCTCTCCCCCGGCGTCCCGGTGCTGGCCACCACGGCGACCGCGAACGCCCGGGTGACCGCGGACGTCGCGGAACAGCTCGGCACCGGCGTCGGTGACGCGCAGGCGCTGGTGCTGCGCGGCCCGCTGGACCGGGAGAGTCTCAGCCTCTCGGTGCTCTCGCTGCCCGACCCGGCGCACCGCCTGGCCTGGCTCGCCGACCACCTGGCCGACCTCCCCGGCTCCGGCATCATCTACACCCTGACGGTCGCCGCCACCGAGGAGGTCACCGAGTTCCTGCGCGAGCGCGGCTACCCCGTCGCCTCCTACTCCGGCCGCACGGAGGACGCCGAGCGCCGCGAAGCCGAGGCGGCGCTGCTGGCCAACCGGGTCAAGGCCCTGGTCGCCACCTCCGCACTCGGCATGGGCTTCGACAAGCCGGATCTCGGTTTCGTGGTCCACCTCGGCTCGCCGAGCTCCCCGATCGCCTACTACCAGCAGGTCGGCCGCGCCGGCCGCGGCGTCGACCGCGCCGAGGTGCTGCTGCTCCCGGGCCGGGAGGACGAGGCGATCTGGCGCTACTTCGCCTCGATCGGCTTCCCCGCCGAGGAGCAGGTCCGCCGCACCCTGTCCGCGCTGGCCGAGGCCGGTCGACCGCTGTCCACCGCGGCACTGGAGACCTCCGTCGACCTCCGCCGCTCCCGACTGGAAATCATGCTCAAGGTGCTCGACGTGGACGGCGCGGTCCGCCGGGTGCGTGGCGGCTGGGAGTCCACCGGCCAGCCGTGGCGGTACGACGGCGAGCGGTACGCCAAGGTCGCCCGGGCCCGCGCCGCCGAGCAGCAAGCGATGCGCGAGTACGTCGCGACCGAGGGCTGCCGGATGGAGTTCCTGCGCCGCCAGCTCGACGACCCGGAGGCGACCCCGTGCGGGCGCTGTGACCGCTGCACCCACGCCCGGCGCTCCACCGAGGTGTCCGCCGAAGCCACCGGCGCGGCCCGCGCCGCCCTCGGCCGCCCCGGAGTCTCCTTCGAGACCAGGCGGATGTGGCCGACCGGCATGGAGTCCCTGGGCATCCCACTGCGCGGGCGCATCCCGGCCACCCAGCAGGCCGAGCCGGGGCGCGCCCTGGGTCGGCTGTCCGACATCGGCTGGGGCACCCGGCTGCGCACCCTGCTCGACGAGCGCGCCCCGGACGGCCCACTGCCGCGCGAGGTACTGGACGCCGTGGTCGGCGTGGTCGCGGACTGGGCGCGCGGTCCGGGCGGCTGGGCCGGGCCGGAAGGGCCGGACGGCACCCGGTTGGAGCGCCCGATCGGCGTGGTCGCCCTGGAGTCCTCCACCCGACCGCAGTTGGTGTCCGACCTCGCCGGCGGCCTCGCCTCGATCGGCCGGATGCCGCTGCTCGGTCGCGTCTCGTACGCCACCGGCGAGCCCCCGCACGGGCCGCGCAGCAACAGCGCCCAGCGGCTGCGCTCGGTGTTCGGAGCCCTCACGCTCTCCCCGGGTCTGGCCGACACACTGGCCGCGACTCCCGGGCCGGTCCTGCTGGTCGACGACCTGGTGGACTCCGGCTGGACGCTGACCGTCGCGACCCACCTGCTCCGCCAGGCCGGCGCCACGGCAGTGCTGCCACTCGTGCTGGCCGTCCGGGGGTGAGGGCGATTCCGTCGAGCTCATTAGCAGGCCTGGCGGACGGGCGCACCCTGGCGCCAGGCCCCGTTCACCCGACGGTTTCCAGCCGTCCGCACCACGCTCACCGGGCAGTCAGCCGAATGGCCCTGTCGAGAGTCGAGGACATGTCTGGCAAATAGGACGAACCCGGGCGGCGCTCGTCATTTCATCATTGCCGCTTGGCTGCTCTCGCCCGAGAATTGGAGGGCATCCAGAGCCCGGTCCGTCGGACCCGGCCTTCGGCGTACGCCCGCGCACCTTCGGGAGCGCGGGCACGGGAAGGAGGATCGTGATCAACGGTATCGACCGAGGTCCTTCCCACTACGACGGCCGTCGGACCATCACCCTGCAGGAGTGGGAGCGCCTCGATGTGCCGCTCCTTCACGCGCCGCGCGAGTTCGTCACCGAACTTCACCGGCGGCACCTGCCGCAGCCCGGCACCACCGTGGTCGCGGTGCTCGGCGCGGAGCACCGGGTGGTGGCCTCCGCCTCCTTCGGCGTCCGCCCGCAGTTCAGCGACGGTTGGGAGCATCGCAACGCCCTGCTCGGCCACCTCCGCCGGGTCACCCCGCACGACCTGAGGCGAATATCCCCGAGCCGCACCGCCGTCCTGCTGCACTGCCGCGAAGGCGGGTCGGACTGGACCGAGCAGGACGGGGCCTGGATGTGGGCGCTGCGCGCCGCCGCCGAACTGCACGGGCTGCGCTGCGGCTCGTACGTGACGCTCACCTCGGCCGGCTGGCAGTCGCTCGGTGACGGTCGGCGCGGGCGCAACCCGCACTCGGGGTCGTGGGCGCGAGGCCCGATCCACACCGTCACCGAGTTGCCGCCGCGCCTCATGTCCGGCGCTGCGGCCGTGCGGTCCGCGCCGCCGCTCCCGTCCGCAGCGTCCGAGCCGGTGGTCGCCCAGGTCACTTCGCTGGACGCGGTCCGCGCCCTGGAGGCCGACCGCGACAGTCGGACGATTCGCCGAACTGCCGCTCGCTGAAGGGTCGTTCAGTGACGATTCGAACCACGCCGGCCGACCCGCACGTCATGGCGCCGACCCGACGCCGCGAGGGTACGGCGATGCCCCGGCTCCGCCCGAGGGCGGAGCCGGACCGGCACGACGGGCGGACGGTCAGGCGAACAGCGGGGCGACGGTGTCCGTCTCTCCGCAGACCACCAGCAGCTTCGCCGCCCGCTCCAGCGCGTTGCGCGCCGCAGTGGCGGCCCGCTCCGCGTGGTTCTCGTTGACGACCAGCACCACCACGTCGCGGCGCAGCGTCCGGGTCGTGGCGGCGTCGGCGTAGAACACGTCGCCGCCGTCGGTGAGTTGGGCCCAGTAGCGGTCCTCGCCGAAGGTCAGCTCGTGCTCCTGCCAGGGGTGCACGGCACCGACCGTCAGGACCAGCACGTCGCCGGGGCGACGGCCGGACTCCAGCAGGGCGTCGACCGCTTCGTCGGCGCGGTCGAGTGCCTCGGCCGCAGCGACGGGCAGGAGTTGGACGGTAGGCCGACCCGGGCGCGGCGCGGGGCCGGGCTTGGGGCCGGGAGCGGGCCGCGGACCGGGAATCGGGCGGTCCGCACGGGGCGGAGTCGGGCGCGGCGGGCCGGGGCGAGGACCCGGGACCGGAGCGGCGACAGCGGTGGAAGAAGGCATACGGGGGGCAGGTGCGTCCGACTTGTGGGAAAGGGGAACGCCGGGGCCCGGGTTCGTCTCG
This sequence comes from Kitasatospora sp. NPDC004531, assembly GCF_053602195.1. Classification (NCBI taxonomy): domain Bacteria; kingdom Bacillati; phylum Actinomycetota; class Actinomycetes; order Kitasatosporales; family Streptomycetaceae; genus Kitasatospora; species Kitasatospora sp. NPDC004531. The sequence goes on from NZ_JBSGDD010000035.1 coordinate 26,282, forward strand.
CGAATCTCCGGCTCCTCGGGGAAGACAGGCATACCCGGATTCCTATCAAACGCCGGTCGGATGCGCACGGGCACCCCACCACTTGACAGTCCGGCCGTCCGCACGCGGAGCCACCACAACCTTCGAGTGACGGGTGGATCAATGTTGACGAATCGTCAGAAACGGCGGAATTCTGCCACCCCCGGGTTCCCGGGAGGTCCTCGAAAGTCGCGGCGGACCATCCGATTGTTCGACCGCTCGGGGGTGTGTTCGCGGCGTCGAGAGCGCGCTGCGACGCCGAGGGCGCTCAGAAACCGAGCGAGAGCTGTTCGCCGGCGTCGACCGGGTCCCGCTGCCGCTTGAGGTGGCTCCACTTCGGCAGGGCGTCCATGAAGGCCCAGGAAAGGCGGTGGTGCTCGGTCGGGCCGAGCTCCTCCAGGGCGGCGCGGTGGGTCGGCGACGGGTAGCCGGCGTTCTCCTCGAACGCGAACGCCGGGTGGTCCACTCCGAGTTCGGCCATCAGCGCATCCCGGCGGACCTTGGCCAGCACGGAGGCGGCGGAGACGCAGACGCACGACTGGTCGCCCTTGATCACCGTGCGGACCCGCCAGGGCCCGCCCAGGTAGTCGTGCTTGCCGTCCAGGATCACCGCGTCGGGCTGCACCGGCAGCGCCTCCAGGGCGCGGACGGCGGCCAGCCGCAGCGCGGCCGTCATGCCGAGGTCGTCGCACTCCTGGGAGGTGGCCGCGCCGATCGCGTAGGCGGTCACCCAGTTCTCCAGGATCGGGACGAGCGCTTCCCTGCGCCGCTCGGTGAGCAGCTTGGAGTCGGTGAGGCCCCCCGGAGGACGGCGCAGCCCGGTGACGGCGGCCCCGACCATGACCGGGCCGGCCCAGGCGCCACGGCCCACCTCGTCCAGCCCGACCACCGTGCGGGCTCCGGCCCGGCGCAGCGAGCGCTCGACCGAGTGGGTCGGGGGGTCGTACGGCATCGAGGGTTCCTTCACTGGGCGGGGCGACGGTCGGGTCCGCGCAGGAGACGCTCCCGACTGCTTTCAGCCTACGCCGCCGCCAGGACAGCCCGGCCGGCCGAGCGCTCCGGCCTCCCACCCCGCCCCGGGCCGACCCGCGCCGGCCCCCGCGCCCGGGCCTGCCCAGGCCTGCCCGGGCCCACCGTCGGCGCCAACGCCGTCGTCCGCGCTACGGCCGGACCATCGGCAGCAGGACCTGTCCGAGCAGGTCCTCGCAGAACTCCTCGTCGAACACGCCGACGCGGAGCTTGGCCCGGTACAGCAGCATGGCCGGCAGCACGTCGGCGACCATCGACACCGCGGCGCCCTTGCGGACGTCGCCGCGGGCCTCGCCCCGGCGCAGGATGCCGAGGATGCCCGCGGCGGTCGGCTCGACCACCCGTTCGTGTAGGAAATCCTTGAAGAACTCGGCCCGCTCGTGGTCGAGTTCGCCCATCAGGCTGCGGACGGCCGCGCCGGTCCGGGAGTTCAGCACGGCGGCGTAACTCTGGACGACGTGCCGCAACTCGGCCTCCGCGGAGCCGAGGTCGGGGATGTCGGCGGGGGGCGGCATGGCGGAGGCCAGGGCGTCCATCACCAGGTCCGCCTTGGAGGCCCAGCGGCGGTAGAGCGCGGCCTTGCCGGTCTGCGCGGCCCCGGCCACCCCTTCCATCGTCATGCGGGCGAACCCGCCGGACGTGAGCTGGTCGAGTGTCGCCTCGAAGATCGCGGCCTCCAGCGCCTTGCCGCGCCTGCGCAGCGGGGCTCCTTCGGCAGCGCTGTCGGCCGGTCGTCGCAGGTCCGGCTGATTCATCGTCATCCACCCTAAAAAACGGTTGCGTTCACTATCGGCGCCGCCTATTGTCCCCCGCAGTGAACGACACCGTTCACTATTCGCACCGCCGAGCACCTTACCGAAGCAGCAACCGATACCAGTAGCCAGCAGGGGGCACAACAGTGGCCATCTCCGACACGCTCGACACATCGGCTCCGCCGGGGGCCGGTCGCGACCGGCGCAAGGGCGTCACGCTCACGGTCATCGCGGCCACTCAGCTCATGGTCGTCCTCGACGCGACCATCGTGAACATCGCGCTGCCGCACATCCAGGACGCGCTGAAGTTCTCCACCACCAACCTGTCGTGGGTGATCAACGCCTACACGCTGACGTTCGGGGGCCTGCTGCTGCTCGGCGGCCGGGCGGGAGACATCCTCGGTCGCCGCCGGGTGTTCGTCGTGGGCGTGCTGCTCTTCGGCCTGGCCTCGCTGCTGGGCGGGTTCGCGCAGAACGGCGGCATGTTGCTCGCCGCCCGCGCGCTGCAGGGCATCGGCGGTGCGATCTGCTCACCGACGGCGTTCGCGTTGATCGCCACCAACTTCAAGGAGGGGCCGGAACGGAATCGGGCCTTCGGGGTCTTCTCCGCGGTGGCCGGGTCGGGTGCCGCGATAGGACTGCTGGCCGGCGGCGTGCTCACGGAGTACATGAACTGGCGCTGGGTGTTCTTCGTGAACGTGCCGATCGCCGTGCTGATCGCCGTCGCCGCGCCGCGCTACATCAAGGAGTCCGAGCGGCGCGCGGGCGCCTTCGACGTGCCCGGTGCCCTCACCTCCACCCTCGGCCTGGTCAGCCTGGTGTACGGGTTCATCCACGCCGCCGATCCACAGGCCGGCTGGGGCGACGGGGTGACGATCGCCTCGTTCGCCGTCGGCGCCGCCCTCCTGGCCGCGTTCGTGGCGATCGAGCGGCGCACCGCCCAACCGATCACCCCGCTGCGGCTGTTGCGCGATCGCAACCGCACCGGCGGCCTGATCATGATGCTCTGCCTGGCGGCGGCCATGTTCGGCATCTTCTTCTACGTCACGCTCTTCGTTCAGCGCGTGCTCGGCTACAGCGCGCTCAAGGCCGGCGTGGCCTTCCTGCCGATCAGCGCCGCGATCATCGTCGCCGCGCAGCTCGCCTCCGCGTTCCAGGCCAGGCTCGGGCCAAAGCCGTTCCTGGCCGCGGGCAGCCTGCTGGTGACGGCCGGACTGAGCTGGCTGACCCAGACGGACGTGGGCAGCGGCTACGCACTCGGCGTGCTCGGCCCGACGGTGACGTTCGGGTTCGGCATGGGCCTGATATTCGTCCCGGTGATGCTGATGGCGGTCTCCGGGGTGGCGGCGCACGAGACGGGCGCGGCCTCGGGCCTGCTCAACTCGGTGCAGCAGATCGGCGGTTCGGTGGGCCTGTCGATACTCACCACGGTCTTCGCCAAGGCCGCCACGGCCGAGGCCGACCGCCAGCAGCCCGGCTTCCTCGCCGACGCCGGCGCGGCCGACCTGCAGTACGCCCAGCAGCACCAGACCTTCCCGCCGGGCAGCAGGTGGGCCGACGAGGTACTGGCCTACGCCGTCTCGCACGCTTTCGTGGCGGGCGTGGCGCTCGCGGCGGTCGCGCTGCTGTCCGCACTGTTCGTGGTCAAGGCGCGGGCCTCCGAGCTGCCCAGCGAAGTCCCACCCGGAGCGGCGATATGACGCCGTGCCGACCAGGCCGCTGACGCACCCGGGGGTGGCGGCGGAGCTCAGCCCCTCCCCCACCCCCAACGGCGACCGGCGGCCGGCACCCAGCGCCCGCCGTCCGTCGTCCGTCAGCGGTAGTCGCTCCGCGTGGTGGACATCCCGACCCGGCGGCAGGCCTCGCCACCGTCCCAGGTCACGGGGTGCGCCGCGAGGATCTCGCGGGCGCGGGCCTCGGCCCGGCTGATGGCATACCAGGAGGGAGCGGGCTCGTTCGCCAGCTCGGCGGCGATGGGCTGGAGGGCGCAGGTGCGCAGGTCGTCGGGCAGTCGGTCCAGGGACGGGACGGCGTCGACGGAGAGGCCGCGCAGGTAGTTGAGGTCGAGGTGGGACGAGGAGGTGCGGTAGCGGTCGATGTTCTGGTCGGCGATCAGGCCGTCGGTGCGCAGCAGGCCGAAGAGCGCCACCGCCAGGGCGGCGCTGAGCACCACCGCGCGAGGGAGCCAGCGGCGGGAGGAGAGAACCGAACCGAACAGCACCATCAGGAAGACCAGACCGAGCCAGATCTCCACGGCGGCGACGTTGACGCGGAGGCGGGTGAGGCCGAAGGCGTCCATGTACAGGCTCATGCGGACCAGTGCGGTACCGACTACGACGAGGGTGAGTGTGCAGAGGAGTCCGAGCATCACTTTGACCAGCCGCCGGTCACTGGCGGTGCTGCGCGGTGCCCAGTACTTGGCGAGTGCGACGACCAGGAGGGTGAGCAGAGTGATCCAGAGAAGCTGCCAGAAGCCCTGGCGGGCGTATTCGGCGGGAGTCATTCCGGTGCTACGCATGATCGAGCCGTGGCCGCCGATCAGGACCACCAGCTGCACTGCCACGAAGGTGCCGAACAGCAGGTTCAGCACCGCCAGCGGCATCGCCCACTCCAGGCGTCCGCGTTCCTTGCCGGCGGAGGTCCTGGTGCGGTCCCAGCGGCGCGGGGCGGCGGCGGTGTGCGCGGCACCCAGGGCCAGTGCCACTCCGCCGACGAAGAACACGAAGCGCAGCGGGCTCTCCCCGGGCTCCACCGAGGGGACGAGGTGCGCCAGCAGGTCGGCGACGGTGGAGTCGGCTCCGGCGAACAGGGTGCCGAAGACGATCAGCAGCACCAGGGAGACGCCGACGGCCTTGACCAGTTGTCCGACACGGGCCTTGGCCGGAAAGCGACGTTCCTTCAGCGCCCGGAAGCCCCACCCAAGTCCGGGGAGGAAGTGCGCCCAGAGGCCGATCGACCCCATGGCGACGCCGACCCAGCGGGTGCCGCCGTGCAGGGTCAGCGAGCCGACGCACATCGCGGCGATCAGGGCGAGCGTCACCGCCCCGCTCGCCCCGCTGACGGCCGGCACCAGGCAGAGCAGCAGTGCGGAGATCGCGAACGCCACGTGCCAGGGCCTGATCCGACGGCCGCTGCCCAGCGCCGTCATGGCGGCGCCGACCGCACCCGCGACGGCGCAGAGCAGCAGGTTGGCGCCGAGTCCGTCACCGAGCACCACCGCACTGATCAGCCCGGACACGCCCGCCGCCGCCAGCACGCCCAGTCGGGCGGGCTCGGCGGTCCGGGCCGCACTGGGCCGCAGCCACTCGACCTCGGGCAGCGGGGCCTGCGGCCGGTACTGGTACGGGTTGCCACCCGCCGCCGCCCCGGGCCACGGCGCCTGCCCGGAAGGCCCCGCAGACCCCGCAGACCCCGCAGGCCGTGCAGACCCCGCAGCCCCTGCCGCGCCGCCCGGACGCCCCGACGGAGCACCCACCGGCACCCCCTTCCCGAGCGCACCGGCCCTCGGCGCCGCCGTCGGAGCCGCACCCGCTCCCGAGGGCGGCGCGAACGGATTGCTCGGCTGCGGTGCCTCGCCCGCACCCCGGCCGCCCACCGACCGTTCGCCGGCCCCACCGCCCCCGCCGCCCGCACCGGAGCCGGACGTCGCACCGGAGACGGACGTCGCGCCGGAGCCGGCCGCCCCGCCAGGCCCGGAAGCACCACCGGAACCGGACGCACCGCCGGAGCCGCCGGCCCCACCAGAGCCGGAGCCGGCGCCACCGATGCCGCCGGATTCGGACGCGCCGCTGGAGTCGGACGACTGCGACATGAAACCCCCTCAGAGTGCGGGCGCGCGACGATTTTCGGCCAGTCGCACGCCTGGTCGTGCCGGCGACTCTAGGGCCGGAACGTCACTTCTGAACAGGTTCAAAAAGCCGCCGGGGCGGCTTGGTCACAGACTTGTGACACAAACCGCCCCGGCAGTGGGAGTGCTACCAGGATCCGGAGACCGGTCAGTAGGTCCCGTACAGCGAGTACACGAGGTTGTCCTTCACGGCGGTGCCGAAGCTCGCCGGGAAGGTGCCGAACGGGACGCTGGCGCTGCTGTAGACGCCCGAGCCCGCGGGGCCGGAGCTGTAGTGCATGTTGTTGACGGTGGAGCTGGTGCCGTTGGAGTTGTAGACCAGCCAGTAGGTGGTGTTGGGGGCCAGGGTGTAGCTGATGGTGGCGGTGTTCCAGGCGTTGGCGCTCAGCGTGCCGACCGAGCTGGTGGCCAGCAGGGCGTCCGGCGAGCCGCCGTTGTCGCTGTAGACGGCGAGCTGGAACTGGTTGTTGGGCGAGGCGCTGGTCTGGCCGATGTGCACGTTCAGCGAGGTGAGCGCGATCGACGTGGCCCCGGTGGTGATCTTCGAGCCGTTGAGGTGGTTGGAGTTGGTGTCGTCGAGCTGGGTGCCGACGGCGTTGTTGCCGATGGTCTGCGGCGGCGCGCCGGCGGTGGTGAAGGCCGCGGTGTAGGCGGCGGCCTGGGTGTTGCCCGCCAGGTCCTTCACGTTGGCGACGCTCAGCGTGTAGCCGGTGTTGAGCGCGAGCGCCGCGCTGGGCGTGAAGGTGACGGTGTTGGTCGCGGCGTCCAGGGCGACGGTGCCGGCCACCGCGGTGCCGCCGGTGGTGGTCTTCAGGGTGACGTTGGCACCGGTGACGGTGGCGGCCTGGACCGGCTCGCTGAAGGAGGCCTTCACCGGGGCGGTGGCGGCGACGCCGGTCGCGCCGTTGGCGGGGACGGAGCCGGTGACGGTCGGCGCCACGGTGTCGGTGCCGTAGGTGGCGGTGTACGAGCCCACGTTGCCGTCGAAGAAGGCGTAGGTGACGCCGTGGATGGTCTCGATCCGGTAGTTGACCGCGGTGGCGCCCTGCTTGATGCCGGTGAGGGTGCCGCCCGCGGAGTTGACCGGGACCATGGCGCGCAGGCCGTTGGCTCCGCCGGTGATGTTGAAGCTCAGCGTGTTCGCGTTCCACGCCATGCCGGAGAACGCGGAGCCGTTGCGGAAGTCCAGCCAGGTCAGCAGCTGGCGTCCGGAGACCACGGGGGTGCCGTGCGCCTTGGCCGAGGCGATGACCTGGTCGGAGGCGGTGGAGGCGGCGTAGTCGGTGTGGATGTTGGCGGTCAGGACGGTGTAGTAGCCCTTGGCGTTGTAGGCGTTGTCCAGCAGCGTGTTGACGGTGCCCGGCATGGACTGCCCGGACTCGTCGGTGAGTTGGGTGGTGGCCTGGTACTCGTTGATGACGGCGCCGTTGGTGTCGGCGAACTTCATGGGCAGGCCGGTGCCGTTGAAGTAGCCGGGCCGGTCCTGCACGAAGCTGCCCGGGTAGTAGTAGTAATCGGTGTCCAGCCGGATGCCGTTGGCGAGCTTGGTCTTGGCCTGGGTGGCCCAGTCGTCCCACTCGACGCAGTGGGTGCGGGTGCTGTCCGAGTTCGGCAGCGACGGGTACTTGGCCTTCCAGGCGGCGATCTGCGTGGAGTACACGTTCGCCAGGTCGGCGGGGGTGCCCCACGGGGTGCAGTTGGTGGTGATGTGGGTGCCGATCTCGAAGCCCTGGTCGGAGTAGGCCTTGGCCTGGGCGTCGGTCATCGGTCCGCTGGCGTAGACGTACGACGAGGCGCGCACGCACTCCCAGTTGGCGACGTTGCAGCCGGTGGGGCTCTGCGCGATGTAGCCGTCGAAGCGTCCGGTGGTGCCGCCGATGCCGTGGTCGTCACCGGTCATCACCACGACGGCCTTGACGTCGCGGGGGAAGTACCAGAACTTCGGCAGCGGCTTCTTGGCGGCGTCCATGGTGGTGATCAGGTTGCCGAGCAGGCGCTGCTGCTCGTCGGCGATCGGGATCTGCGCCTTGTCGAGGTTGTTCCAGTTGAGCTGTCCGCCGGTGCCGAAGAACATCTCGCTGGCTTCGATGCCGTCCACGTTGTCGCGCTGCTGGCCGCCCCAGGCGCTGTTGCCCTGGCGGGTCTGCACGACGGACTTGGCGAGGTCGAAGGTGAACGCGGCGGCCTGGCCGGTGCCGGCGGTGCGCAGGGTGACGGCGGGGTTGGTGGTGGCCACGGCGGTGTCGCTGTACAGGGTGGCGACGGCGGTGGCGCCGTTCAGCGTGTACTTGTCGGCGGTGCCGTGGAAGCCCATGGTGTCGGAGGTCAGTCCGAGGCCGGGCGCGGCAGTGGTGTCGATCTTCAGGTAGGCGTCGGCCAGCGTGTCGGTGCTGGCGGTGAGGCCGAGCAGCCCGGCGAGCTGCTTGTCGGGCCGCATCGCGACCAGGCGTCCGCCGCCGTTCACCCAGGTGGTGAACATGGTGGTCTGGGCCGCCGTCAGCTGGTTCTCGGCGAGCAGCACCACGTCGTACGAGGCGAGCGTGGTGGCGGTGACGGTGCCGAGGTCGGCGGTCTTGTAGTAGTTCAGGCCCTCGGCCTTGAGGATCTCCCCGTAGTACGAGGTGTAGGGGTTGGCCGGGTCGGTGACCAGCAGGATCGGGCCTTCGTTGCCGGGGCCGTTGCCGGGGGTGCTGCTGCCGCCGCCGGACGTGGTGTAGGTGGCGTAGATGGAGTAGTTGAGGTTGCCGGTGGAGACGGCGCCGAAGCTGCTGGGCCAGGTGCCGAAGACCGCGCCGCCGGTGGAGTAGCCGCTCTGACCGCCGGTGGAGTAGTTGAGGTTGTTGACGGCGGCGGAGACGCCGTTGGAGTTGTACGCCAGCCAGTAGGGCGTGTTGGGCGCCAGGGTCGCGGTGACCGGCAGGGTGTTCCAGGTGTGCGCGGTGAGCGTTCCGGAGGTCGAGGAGCCGAGCAGCGGCCCGGGCTTGCCGGCGATGTCGCCGTACACCGCGACCTGGTACTGGTCGTTGGGCGTGGAGCCGACGGCCCCGACGTACACACTGACGCTGTTGACCGTGCCGCCGCTGGAGCCGGTCACGAAGCGCGAGGTGTTGATGTAGTTGGAGTCGCCGGAGTCGGTGGCGGTGCCGATGGTGTTGTTGCCGAGGACGGCGGTCGCCGCGTGTGCCGCGGGCGCCGCCATCAGTCCGGTGGATGCGAGCAGGGCCACGAGCAGCCCGGCGAGCCGTTTTCTGAACCTCACGCCAACCCCCCAAGGTCGGATGACCGGATGAACGGCAGAAGTGCCGCCCTCCGTCCTACCGGCTCCGACCCCGGCGCGTCCGCAGAACCCTCACATCACAGCCACGACTTCCGGCCAACTCGAACGCAAACGCTCCGCATCCGACCAGTATGTCTGCACATCATCAACACACCTCGTCGCGTTCAACACTTGAACGAGTGCTCAGCCCTTCACCGACCCGGCGAGCAGCCCGCGGACGAAGTAGCGCTGGAGTGCGAAGAACACCGCCAGCGGTACGACCATCGACAGGAAGGCGCCCGCGGAGAGCAGCTCCCACCGGCTGCCGTTGGAGCCGGACAGCTGGGCAAGTCGGGAGGTCATCGGCGCGACCGTCGGGTTGCCGCCGGCGAAGGTGAGGGCGACCAGCAGGTCGTTCCACACCCACAGGAACTGGAAGATGGCGAACGAGGCCAGCGCGGGGGCGCTCAGCGGCAGCACGATCGAGCGGAAGATCTTGAAGTGCGAGGCCCCGTCCACCACCGCGGCCTCCATCAGGTCGCGGGGCAGCTGGGCGATGAAGTTGTGCAGCAGGAAGATCGCCAGCGGCAGGGCGAACATCGTGTGGGTGAGCCACACCGGCAGATAGGTGTCCTTCAGGTTGAGCGCCGGGACGATGGTCGTCGAGCCCAGGTGCGCGCCGCCCGAGAACAGCCGCAGCAGCGGGATCAGCGCCATCTGCAGCGGCACGATCTGCAGCGCGAAGATCACGAAGAACAGCGTGTCGCTGCCCCTGAACCGCACCCAGGCCAGCGCATAGGCCGCCATCGCGGCCAGCACCAGCGGAAAGACGGTGGCGGGGACGCTGATCGCCACCGAGTTGACCAGGTACGGCATCAGGCCGCCGGAGGTGCCGAAGGAGTTGTCGAACAGCACCGCCCGGTAGTTCTCCAACCCGAGGTCGGGGTGGACGAACGCCTCCCACCAGCCGGTGGAGGCGACGTCGCCCTTCGGGCGCAGCGAGGTGACCAGCAGGCCGACGGTCGGAATGGTCCACAGCGCGGTGACGGCGACCACCAGGATGCTCGCCAGCGGGCTGCTGAACGAGCGCCGGACGGCCTTCACGGGCGGCAGTTCGGGCTCGGCGGGCTTGGCCGGGGCCAGGGTGGGCTGGGCGCTCATCGGGTCGCACGCTCCTTGCGCAGCAGGGCGATGTTGTAGACCACCAGGGGGGCCACCGCGAGGAAGAGGATCACCGCGAGGGCGCTGCCGCGGCCGTAGTTGTACTGCTCGAAGCTCTGCGAGTACATCTCGTTGGCGAGCACCTGGGTGCCGAAGTTGCCGCCGGTCATGGTGCGGACGATGTCGAAGGCCTTCAGCGTGATGATCATGATGGTGGTGAGCACCACCACCACCGTGGTGCGGATCATCGGCACGGTGACGTGCAGGAACAGCCGCACGCCGGTGGCCCCGTCCAGCCGGGCGGCCTCGGTGATCTCGTCCGGGATGGCCTTGATGGCGGCGGACAGCACCACCATGGCGAAGCCGGTCTGCACCCAGACCAGGACGGCCATCAGCAGGAAGTTGTTCAGCGGCTGGGACAGGATCCAGTTCGGCGGATCGTCCCAGCCGACCGCGACGGCAAGTTGGCTGAGCAGGCCGACCTGGCTCTGGCCGGCGCCGCGCGACTCGTAGACCAGCTTGAAGACGATCGAGGCGGCGACCAGCGAGACGGCCATCGGCATGAAGATCAGCGACTTGAAGACCGCCTGCCCGCGCATCCGGTCCACCAGCAGGGCCAGTGCGAGGCCGAGTCCGGTGGCCGCGAGGGGGGCGACGACCAGCCACAGCAGGGTGTTCAGCAGCACCCCGTGGATGGGTGAACTGGTCAGCGCCCAGCCGTAGTTGCGCCCGCCGACGAACTTGGCGCCGTCTGCGTCCAGGAAGCTCAGCACGACGGTGCGCAGCAGCGGCACCACCAGGCCGGTGAGCAGCAGGACGATCGCCGGGCCGAGCATCAGCACGATCGCCAGCGGGCGGGAGAAGCGTCCGGTGGCGCGGCCGGCCGCGAAGAAGACGGCCAGCAGGACGCCGACGAATCCCAGCACGGCGCCCGCGGTGTTGCCGAACTTGAGTGCCGCGTCCTGCCAGATCGAGTCCGCGAGCTGGAGCGCCGGCCCGGCGAGCCGGGTGTCGGTGGGCATGCGCAGGGTCCTTCCTCAAGACCTCGTGATCTTCAGGGCATGGGAAGGGCAGCGCGGGCGGACGGTTCGGCTGCCCGCGCTGCCCGGGCCCGGCCTACTGCGGCCAGGCGGCGTCGATGTCGCCCGCCGTCTTCTGGATCGACTGGCCCTCGGCGAACCAGGCGGTGAGCGCCTTCCATTCGGCGCCGGAGCCGACGGCGGCGGGCATCAGGTCGGACCCGTCGAAGCGGAAGGTGGCCGCCGGGTCGGTCAGCGCCTCCGCGGACAGCTTGTCGATCGGGTCGGTGTACAGGCTCTTGTCGACGCCCTTGTTGGCGGAGACCCAGCCGGGCGAGACCGAGACCCGGCTGGTCGCCCACTCGGGGCTGGACAGGTAGTTCTGCACGGCCTGCACCTCGGGCCGGTCGGAGAACGCGGCGAGGAACTCGCCGCCGCCCTCGACCGGGCTGGTGACCTGCGGGTTCACCGCCGGCAGCTGGAAGGCGAAGACGTCGCCGTCGGGGCCGATACTGGTGCCCTTGGGCCACTGCGCCCGGTAGAAGGACGCCTGCTGGAGCATCGCGCACTTGTTGCTGAGGATCGGCGTGCCGGCGTCCTGGAAGGTGGTGGTGGCGATCGACTTGACGTCGCCGAAGCCGCCGTTGACCCAGGCCGGGTTCTGCATCCAGTCGGCGACGGTCTTCATCGCGGTGGTGATCTTCTCGTCGGAGAACTTCACCTTGTGGCTGACCCACTGGTCGTAGACGTCGCCGCCGTAGGAGCCGAGGACGATCTCCTCCAGCCAGTCGGTGGCGGGCCAGCCGGTGGCGGTGCCGGAGCCGATGCCGCCGCACCAGGGCTTGGTCGTCCCGGCCTTGGCGATCTTGTCGCTGAGCGCCATCAAGTCCGCCCAGGTCTTGGGGACTTCGTACCCGGCGGCCTTGAACGCCTTCGGGGAGTACCAGACCAGGGACTTCATGTTGGCGCTCATCGGCGCCGCGTAGAAGGTGCCGTTGACCGACCCGTAGGTCTTCCAGATCGGCGACCAGTTGTTCTCGTGCTCGACGGTCTGCTGCGGGGGCTTGACCACCTTGCCGGTCTTCACCATCTGGGCGAGCAGGCCGGGCTGCGGGACGACCGCCAGGTCGGGTGCGTTGCCGCCGGTCACCCGGACCGGCAGCTGCGACTCGAAGTCGTTGGAGCCCTCGTAGACGATCTTGATGCCGGTGCAGGAGCTGAAGGTCGCCCAGGACTTCTCCAGCGAGTCCGACTCGGGCGCCAGGATCGAGGCGTACATCGTCACCTTGGTCCCCGAATGGCCCGCGTACGACTGGTACTTGGCGCAGTCACCGGCGAGCGTGGCCGGCGCCGAACCGCCGCCGCCGGACGAGGCGCTGTTGGAGCAGGCGGCTGTCAACGCCAGTGCCAGAACAGCCGGTACGGCCAGCAGCCTCCGGCGTCCAGTGGTCACGGGGGTGGTCAATGCGGTCCTCCTTGCCAGGGCATGGGCATGCCAGCCGTAAGACGAACAACACTGCGCTGTACCGGAGATGGGGAGGGTGTACCCAGCTGATCGCTGGCTCAAAGACGTTAACCCACCGACTACCCCACGCCAAGGAGCGCGTTCGACCTTCATCGGCCGGCAGCCCAGTTGTGACCGCGCCGTGCTACGAGGCCGCCGCCCGGCCGTGCGCCAGCGCCGCCTCCGCCTCCCGTTCGAGGCCCGCCAGGTCCGCGCCCCGCTCGCGCAGCACCCGGGCCGCCGCGCCGCCCTCCCGGATCAGCCCGAGCAGCAGGTGGCCGGTCTCGATCCGCCGCCCCCGCTGCCCGACGGCCGCGCGCAGCGACAGCACCAGCGTCCGCCGGGCCGACTCGGCGACCCGCGGACCGCCCCGGCGCGGGCGCCGGTCGGGCGGCGGGGCGTCCAGCGCGCCCGGGCCGAAGGCGGACTCGACGGCCTCGCGGACCGCGTCCAGGTCGATGCCGATCGACGCCAGCGCCGCCCCGTCCCGCACCGGGTCGGGGCTGCCCGCCGCGCGCCGGGCGCCGTCCAGGTCGACGCCGAAGCGGCCGAGCAGCACGGCCGTCGGATCCTGCGGCTGGGCCAGCAGGCCGAGCAGCAGGTGCTCGGCGCCCATCCGGTCGTGGCCGAGCCGGCCCGCCTCCTCGGCGGCGAGCGTCACCGTGCGGCGGGCCTGCGCCGTGAACCGTTCGAACATCTCAGTCCCCTCCCCGTTCCGTCGCGCGCCGGGCGTACTTCTTGTGCACCGCCTGCCTGGTGACGCCCAGGCAGACCGCGATCTCGTGCCAGGACCAGCCCCGGTCGCGGGCGTTGCCGACCTGGAGTCCCTCCAGCCGGTCGGCCAGGTCGCGCAGTGCCCGGACGGCGCGCAGGCCGATCGCCGGGTCGCCGCTGCTCGCGTCGGCCGCGAGCTGCCTCGTCTCGCTCATGACGTCAACTTAGGTTGACATCGACGGGCGCGTCAACCCTGGTTGACGAAATCGCTCAGTACCGCTCCGCCAGGAACTCCGCGAAGGTGATCCGACCGTCCGCGTGCCCCGGCGCCAGGTTCCCGCCCGCCCGCAGCGCCTTCACCGCCCCGCCCGGCGTCGGCACCCGCAGCACCGGCCGCCGCCGGCCGCTCGCCGCCAGGAACTCCGCCGCCAGCGCCTCCACCGGACGCACCTGCGGGCCGCCGAAGTCCGCCACCCGCCCGGCCGGCCCGGCCTCCGCGAGGTCCGCCAGCCGCTCGGCGACGTCCCGCACGTCCACCGGCTGGAAGGCCACGCCGCGCGGCAGCAGCAGCACCGGCGCCTTCGACAGGCCGTCCAGCAGCCGCAGCAGCAGGTCGTGGAACTGGGTGGCCCGCAGCACCGTCCAGCCGATGCCGGAGCCGGCGATCAACCGCTCGCACTCGGCCTTCGCCCGGTAGTAGCCGAGCGGCACCCGGTCGATCCCGACGATCGACACGTACAGCAGGTGCGGGACGCCGACCTCCCGGGCCGCCGCGAGCAGCCGGCGGGTGGCGTCCACGTCGCGCTTCCCGTTGGTGGTCGCGCAGTGCACCACCGTGCCGGCCCCCGCCAGCGCCTGTTCCAGCCCGCGCCCGGTCACCAGGTCCGCGACCGCCCAGCCGTGCTCGTCCGGCGTGTGCGCCTGCCGGCTCACCACCCGCACCGGGCAACCCCGCGCCAGCAGCCGACGCACCACGACCCGCCCCAGCGTCCCCGTCCCGCCCGTCACCACCAGCTGCCGCATCGCGCTCACCCCATCTCCACCCCCAGCCTGCCCGCGCCGCCCGCCCTCGGCAGCCCGGCCCACGCACCCGGGGGAACGGGGTCACGCAGCGGTCACAGATCCTCCGGCCACGGGTGGCCGAGCTGCTGCGCGTACTCGGGGCTGCCGCCGCAGACGGTCGCCCGGGCGCGCGGGTCGGTCGAGGTGAGGCGGTCGAGGAGCTCCGCGGCCACCGCGACCGGGTCGCCCTCGGGGACGGCCAGCTCGGCCAGGAACTGCAGGTAGGGCTCGTCGACGCCGCGCTTCGGCGCGACCGGGTGCCAGAAGGCCAGCTCGATCCGGTCGGGCTCCGAGGGCCAGGTCCACACCGCGTAGAACTCGCACTCCCAGGCGCCCAACAGCTCGGGCCGGCGGGTGAGTTCGGCCTTCAGCAGGCGACCGACACCGCGCGCCGGCCAGTCCGCGACGCCGGCGCCGGCCCGGTCGAGCTCCGCCAGGTACCGGCCGGCGTCGAACCGGTAGGCGGGCAGGTCCAGGCCCTCGATCCGGGGGTTGCGCCACCCGTCCCACACCACCGAGCCGCCGTCCCGCCGGACCGTCGCGTACAGGGCGCCGCAGCAGTCCTCGCCGCAGCCAGCGATGTGGAGCTGGACCTCGTGGGGCTCCGGCCCGGGCAGCAGCGGGCTGTACGGCCCGAGCAGCGCGGCGGGGTGCGGGCCGAGGTGGCCCTCGGCGAACCCGCTCTCCAGCACGTCCCGCCCGTCGACCAGGAAGCGGAGTTCGACCCGATCCCCGCCGGACGCGTCGTCGATGCGCAGTTCCAGCCGGTTTTCCGATATCCCGTTCATCCGGGCATTGTGTCCCGGAACGGCCCGGGGCACCGACCGAATATCGGTCCACGACCCGGGCGCGCAGCGGCACTTGACGGCGGCTCTGCCGATCTCGGCCGCCCGGACGAAGGAGTACCGATGGCGAGAACCACCCCACCCCGGCCCGTCGACATCGCGTCCGTGTTCCCGGAGCTGGCTCCGCTGGCGCGGCAGGCGGTCCGCCTGCACCCCCGCCCCGGGCGGCCGACCGTTCACGAGAGCTCCGTCGGCGGACCACTGCTGTGGCCCGCCGACGAGGAGTGGCCGGTGTGCACGCAGGAGCACCACCACTGGCAGCCGCCCGTCTCCCTCGACGACGTCCGCCGACGCCGGGCCCTGCTCGAAGCGGCCTGGCTCCGGCCCCGCTCTCCCCGCGAGAACCTCCTCGACCCCGAACAGCAGGCGTACCTCGACACGCTCCAGGCAGGGCATCCCGCCCACACCGGGCCGAACAGTCTGCTCCCGGTCGCCCAGCTCCACCTCCGCGACATACCGGGGCTGGCCGGCCCCGAGGGAGCGGACCTGCTGCAGGTGCTGTGGTGCCCCCTCGACCACGAGCAGGGGCTTCCGGCGGCCCGCCTCGTCTGGCGGGACTCCCGGACGGTCGGCCAGTTGCTCACCGATCCGCCGCAGCCGGCCGACGTGGAGCGCTACGGGCACTACGTTCCCGAGCCGTGCGTCCTGCACCCCGAGGTCGTGACCGAGTACCCGGCGCCGCACGAACTGCCGAAGGAACTCGCCGCACGCCTCCACGCCTGGGGGCGCGAGGCGCGGGCCGCGGACGGCCCGGAGGGCGACGCCCACTACCAGTACGAGCACGCGGTCGCCCCCGGATGGAAGGTCGGCGGCTGGGCCCCCTGGAGCTTCTGCGACCCCTCGCCCATGCGCTGCGAGAGCTGCGACGCCGAGTGCCGGCCGCTGCTCACCGTCGGCTCCGGGGAGTGGGACGGCGGGAGCGGCAGCTGGATCCCGCTCGAGGACCGCGACGCCCCTCCGGCCGCCGGACTGCGGCAACCGTCGAATCCGCCGATGGTGCAGATCGGCCGCGGAGACAGCATGCAGATCTACCTCTGCCCCGCGTCCTTCGACCACCCGCACCTCGAAAACCTGCAGTGAGGCCGTCCGGCAGGGCCCCTGCCGGCGCTCCCGCGAACGGGCGCGTCCCCCCGGAGAACAGGCCTCCGGGGGGACGCGCCGAGAACGGCCGTGCTCAGCTGCAGCCGCTGGTGGAGCCGCAGCCCTCGCAGAGGTAGCAGCTGCCGGCGCGGCGCATCTTGGTGCCGCAGGAGAAGCAGAGCGGGGCGTCGGCGTTCAGGCCGAGGCGGATCTCGGCGAGCTCCGTGGAGTTGTGCGCGGCGGCCGCGGGCTTCGGCTGCTCGACGACCGGGAGGGCGACGTGCGGCTTCTCGGCGGCGAGCGGCGCGGACTGGGCGAGCGACTCGACGTCGAGCTCCTCCTCGATCGGCTCGTAGGAACCGGTCTCCAGGTGCCGGGTGCGCTCCTCGACGGAGTGGATGCCCAGCGCGGAGCGGGTCTCGAACGGCAGGAAGTCGAGGGCCAGGCGGCGGAAGATGTAGTCCACGATGGACTGCGCCATCCGCACGTCCGGGTCGTCGGTCAGACCGGCCGGCTCGAAGCGCATGTTGGTGAACTTGGCGACGTACGTCTCCAGCGGGACGCCGTACTGCAGGCCGACCGAGACGGCGATGGAGAAGGCGTCCATCATGCCCGCGAGGGTCGAGCCCTGCTTGGACATCTTCAGGAAGACCTCGCCGAGGCCGTCGTCCGGGTAGGAGTTGGCCGTCATGTAGCCCTCGGCGCCGCCGACCGTGAAGGAGGTGGTGATGCCGGGGCGGCCCTTGGGCAGGCGCTTGCGGGTCGGACGGTACTCGACGACCTTCTCGACGGCGGGGGCCGCGGCCGGGGCGGGGGCCGAAGTGGCCGCCGGGGCCTTGGTCTTGGCCGACAGCGGCTGGCCGACCTTGCAGTTGTCGCGGTAGATGGCGAGCGCCTTGACGCCGAGCTTCCAGGCCTGGAAGTAGATCTCCTCGACGTCCTCGACGGTGGCGTTCTCCGGCATGTTGACGGTCTTGGAGATCGCGCCGGAGATCCACGGCTGGATCGCGGCCATCATCCGCACGTGGCCCATCGGGGAGATCGACCGCTCGCCCATGGCGCAGTCGAACACCTCGTAGTGGGCGGCCTTCAGGCCGGGCGCGTCGATGACGTTCCCGGTCTCGGCGATGTGCGCGACGATCGCCTCGATCTGCTCGTCCTGGTAGCCGAGGCGGCGCAGGGCGCGCGGCACGGTGCCGTTGACGATCTGCATCGAGCCGCCGCCGACCAGCTTCTTGAACTTGACCAGGGCGAGGTCGGGCTCGACACCGGTGGTGTCGCAGTCCATCATCAGGCCGATGGTGCCGGTCGGGGCGAGCACCGAGGCCTGCGCGTTGCGGAAGCCGTGCTGCGCGCCCAGCCGGACCACGTCGGACCAGGTGCTGTTGGCGACGGCCCACACCGGGGAGTCCAGGTCGTCCAGCGGGGCGACGGCGGCGGAGGCGTCCGCGTGCTGCTTCATGACGCGCTGGTGCGGGGCCGCGTTGCGGGCGTAGCCGTCGTACGGGCCGACCACGCCGGCGAGTTCGGCGGAGCGGCGGTAGGCGGTGCCGGTCATCAGCGAGGTGATCGCACCCGCCAGGGCGCGGCCGCCCTCGGAGTCGTAGGCGTGGCCGGTGGCCATCAGCAGCGCGCCGAGGTTGGCGTAGCCGATGCCCAGCTGGCGGTAGGCGCGGGTGGTCTCGCCGATCTTCTCGGTCGGGAAGTCGGCGAAGCAGATGGAGATGTCCATCGCGGTGATGACCAGCTCGACGACCTTGGCGAAGGTCTGCGCGTCGAAGCTGTCGTCGTCCCGGAGGAACTTCATCAGGTTCAGCGAGGCCAGGTTGCAGCTGGAGTTGTCCAGGTGCATGTACTCGGAGCACGGGTTGGAGGCGTTGATCCGGCCCGACTCGGGGCAGGTGTGCCAGTGGTTGATCACCGAGTCGTACTGGATGCCCGGGTCGGCGCAGGCCCACGCGGCCTCGGCCATCTTGCGGAACAGGCCCTTGGCGTCGACGGTCTCGATGACCTCGCCGGTCATCCGGCCGCGCAGGCCGAACTCGGTGCCGTTCTCGACCGCCGTCATGAACTCGTCGTTCACCCGGACCGAGTTGTTGGCGTTCTGGTACTGGACGGAGGTGATGTCGTCGCCGCCGAGGTCCATGTCGAACCCGGCGTCGCGCAGCGCGCGGATCTTCTCCTCCTCCTTCACCTTGGTCTCGATGAAGGCCTCGACGTCCGGGTGGTCGACGTCCAGCACGACCATCTTGGCCGCCCGGCGGGTCGCGCCGCCGGACTTGATGGTGCCGGCCGAGGCGTCGGCGCCGCGCATGAAGGAGACCGGGCCGGAGGCGTTGCCGCCGGAGGACAGCAGCTCCTTGGAGGAGCGGATCCGGGACAGGTTCAGGCCGGCGCCCGAACCGCCCTTGAAGATCATGCCCTCTTCCTTGTACCAGTCGAGGATCGAGTCCATGGAGTCGTCGACGGACAGGATGAAGCAGGCGGAGACCTGCTGCGGCTGCTGGGTGCCGACGTTGAACCAGACCGGCGAGTTGAAGCTGAACACCTGGTGGAGGAGGGCGTGCGTCAGCTCGTGCTCGAAGATCTCGGCGTCGTCCGGGGAGGCGAAGTAGCCGTGCTTCTCACCGGCGGCGCGGTAGGTCAGCACCACGCGGTCGATGATCTGCTTCAGGCTCCACTCCCGCTGCGGGGTGCCGACCGCGCCGCGGAAGTACTTGCTGGTGACGATGTTCACGGCGTTCACCGACCAGAAGTCGGGGAACTCGACGCCGCGCTGCTCGAAGTTGATGGACCCGTCGCGCCAGTTGGTCATCACGACGTCGCGGCGCTCCCAGGTGACCGCGTCGTACGGGTGGACCCCAGGGGTGGTGTAGATCCGCTCCAGCCGCAGGCCGTTCTTGGCGGCCTTCGCGCCCTTCGCGGCCTTCTCCGACTTCGACCCGCGTGCGGAACCGCTCGTGGTGTCTGTCATGCCTTGCTCCTCCTCCTGGGCAAACGCCCGAAGTGCCCTGAAAAGTCCGGGCACGACTGGTTCGTTCTCCTGGTGCGCGGGCAGGCGGAAGCCCGGCCACGGCACACGGGTACTGCGGTGACTTGAATGAAAAAAACGTAAAGAGGGGCCCGGCCTTACGGCACGGGCACCGGGGCGGGGGCCGCGGGCCGCTCGGAGCGCAGCTCCGCGATCGCGGCCTCGAAGTCCTCCAGGTTGTCGAACGCCCGGTAGACGGAGGCGAACCGCAGGTACGCCACCACGTCCAGCTCCTTCAGCGGGCCGAGTATCGCCAGGCCCACATCGTGCGTGGAGAGCTCGGCGCTGCCGCTGGCCCGCACGCACTCCTCGACCCGCTGGCCGAGCTGGGCCAGCGCGTCCTCGGTGACCGGGCGGCCCTGGCAGGCCTTGCGGACGCCCGAGATCACCTTCTCGCGGGAGAAGGGCTCGGTGACGCCGCTGCGCTTGATCACCATCAGCGTGGCGGTCTCGACGGTGGTGAACCGGCGACTGCAGTCCGGGCACTGCCGGCGGCGTCGGATCGAGCAACCGTCGTCGCTGGCCCGGCTGTCCACTACACGGCTGTCCGGATGCCGGCAGAAGGGGCAGTGCACCTGGAACTCCCTCCCTGCGACCGAACGGCGAACGACTCGCACCACTCTACCCGAACACAACACCTGTGCCCGATCGAGGACACTAGCCACTAGATCTAGTAGCCGACCGTGCGCCACGCCGGGCGAACGGGTGAACACTCGGGGCAAGCCGGGGACACCGCCCGCCCGGACCCCATAGACTGTTCGAGTCGAACATGCAATCGACTTACACCCGGAGGCTTGATCAAGTCAGGCAACCTCGAATAAATTCACTCGAACGTGTGTTTGGCGCAACCTTTCGATAGTGGCGCCAGTTGAGCTGGGCAGTTGGAGCACCAGTCGAGAGGGTCGCCCGCGATGTCCACCCCCAGCGCCGCCAGCGTCATGCACACCGTCGAAGCCAAGACCGCCATCCCGGTGCAGGAGCGTTCCGCGCGCACCACTGACCAGGAGAGCATGGATCAGACCATGAGCCGTAGTCAGCCGATCGAGGAGTCCCCGCTCGGTGTGCCCACCCCCGTCGTCCGCGCCCTCCCCGGCCGGCCGCCAGGCATCCGCACCGACGAAGCGGGCCTGACGGAGCGGCAGCGCCGCGTCATCGAGGTCATCCGGGATTCCGTCCAGCGGCGCGGCTACCCGCCATCCATGCGCGAGATCGGCCAGGCCGTCGGCCTCTCCTCCACCTCCTCGGTCGCCCACCAGCTGATGGCCCTCGAACGCAAGGGCTTCCTGCGCCGCGACCCGCACCGCCCGCGCGCCTACGAGGTCCGCGGCGTCGAGGTGGCCCGCCCCGCCGCGGCCGAGACCTCCGGCCGGCCCTCCACCTCCTACGTCCCGCTGGTCGGCCGGATCGCCGCCGGCGGCCCGATCCTGGCCGAACAGACCGTCGAGGACGTCTTCCCGCTTCCCCGCCAACTGGTCGGCGAGGGCGAGCTGTTCGCGCTGACGGTCAAGGGCGACTCGATGATCGACGCCGCGATCTGCGACGGCGACTGGGTGACGGTCCGGCGCCAGCCGGTCGCGGAGAACGGCGACATCGTCGCGGCGATGATCGACGGCGAGGCAACGGTGAAGCGGCTCAAGCGCGAGGACGGCAAGATCTGGCTGATGCCGCACAACATGGCGTACGAGCCGATTCCGGGTGACAACGCGACGATCCTCGGCAAGGTCGTGGCGGTCCTCCGCCGGCTGTAGACACAGCGGGACGAGCCCCGTCAGGGGCGCGGGGAACTGCGCGAGCAACCGACAACGCAGAGCAAGGTCCGGTCGAAGACGGGAGTACCGTCCTCGGCCGGACCTTGCTGTTGGGTGCCCCCGGGATCAGCGCGCCCGCACTGGCGGGGCCGAGGCGTCGATCGCCGCGAGGGACCTGCGGACCTGGTTGCGGTCCGTGGTGTACCAGAAGTCCGGCATGGAGGAGCGGAAGAAGCTGCCGTAGCGCGCCGTCGCCAGCCGGGGGTCGAGGACGGCGACGACGCCGCGGTCGTCCGCCGCGCGGACCAGGCGGCCGGCGCCCTGCGCCATGAGCAGCGCGGCGTGCGTCGCGGCGACCGCCATGAAGCCGTTGCCGCCGCGGGACTCGACGTCCTTCTGCCGGGCGCTCATCAGCGGGTCGTCGGGGCGCGGGAACGGAATCCGGTCCATCACGACGAGCTGGCAGGCCGAGCCGGGCACGTCGACGCCCTGCCAGAGCGAAAGGGTGCCGAACAGGCAGGTCCGCGCGTCCGACGCGAAGGTGCGGATGAGTTCGCCGAGGGTGTCCTCGCCCTGGAGCAGGATCGGCACGTCCAGCCGTTCGCGCAGCGCCTCCGCCGCGGCCTGCGCGGCCCGCATCGAGGAGAACAGGCCGAGGGTGCGGCCGCCCGCGGCGCCGATCAGCTCGGTGAGCTCGTCGAGCATCTCGGGCCGGTCGGGCTCCCGGCCGGGCGGCGGCAGGTGCTTGGCGACGTAGAGGATGCCCTGCTTGGGGTAGGTGAACGGGGAGCCGACGTCCAGTCCGCGCCAGTACGGCGGGGCGTCCTCGCCGGTCTCGGCAGTGGGCCCGTCGGGGGTGCGGTGGTCGGGCAGCCTGGTCTCGGACGGCAGGCCGAGCGACGCGGCGACACCGTTGAAGTCGCCGCCGAGCTTGAGCGTGGCGGAGGTGAGGACCACCGAGCGGTCCTTGTACAGGTTCTCCCTCAGCAACCCGGAGACGGACAGCGGGGCGACCCGCAGCGAGGCGGTGCCGAGGCCGAAGCGGTCGCTGCGCTCGATCCAGATGACGTCGTACTCGGAGCCGGTGAGCAGTCGGTCCGCCGTCTCGTGCAGCGTCTCGGCGGAGGCCATCGCCTGCTTGCGGACGGCGTCCTCGTCGCTGAGGCCCTTGTCGCGGGTCTCGCCGAGCGAGGTGATCACCTGGCGGCAGGCGTCCCGGATGCCGGCCACGGCGTAGCCGAGGTACTCGGGGAGTTCCTCGACCTGGCCGGGCTGGGCGGTCTCCATCAGTCCGTGGAAGTTCTCCGCGGCGGCCTGCAGCGCGTCCACGGACTTCTCGTTGGCGAGTTTCGCCGCCCGCTTCACGGCCCGGTTGACCGCGCCGACGGTGAGCTCGGCGGTGGCGGCGCCGGTGACCCGGTTCACCAGTTCGTGGGCCTCGTCGATGATCAGCAGGCCGTGCTCGGGGAGGACGGGCGCGCCCTCGATGGCGTCGATCGCCAGCATCGCGTGGTTGGTGACCACGACGTCCGCCAACTTGGCGCGCTCGCGGGCCTGTTCGGCGAAGCACTCCTGGCCGTAGGCGCACCGGGAGGCGCCCAGGCACTCCTTGGAGGTGACGGAGAGCTGTGCCCAGGCCTTGTCGGAGACGCCCGGGGTGAGGTCGTCGCGGTCGCCGGTGTCGGTCTCGTCGGCCCAGTCGCGCAGCCGCAGCACGTCCTGGCCGAGCTTGCCGGTGGGGCCGCCGAGCGCGTCGACCGGGTCGAACAGGCCCTCGCCCTCGTCGCTCGGGGTGCCCTCGTTGGCGCGGTGCAGGCACAGGTAGTTGGAGCGGCCCTTGAGCATCGCGTACAGCGGGCGGCGGCGCAGCTCCGGGTGCAGGGCGTCGACGGTGCGCGGCAGGTCGCGTTCGACGAGCTGGCGCTGGAGGGCGAGCGTCGCGGTGGCGATCACCACGTTGTCGCCGTGCGCGAGGGCGGGCACCAGGTAGGCGAGGGACTTGCCGGTGCCGGTGCCGGCCTGGACGAGGAGGTGCTCGCCGTCGTCGACGGCGGCGGCGACCGCCTCGGCCATCCTGACCTGCCCGGGCCGCTCCACGCCGCCGACGGCGGTGACGGCGGCGTGCAGCAGTTCCGGGATACGGGAGGCGGGGACGGCAGGCGCCGATGCGTCCGGGCCGCCGGGCAGGGGTGCGGTGTCGTTCGTCATGACCTTCCCAGCCTACGGGGCCGGGGTGACAATCCGCTGCCGTCGGGCGGGAAGGTGCGCGGTGCTGTGCAGCGGGTTGTCGACCTGGCCGTGGACGGCGGCGTGCGGACGGTCGGGGCGGTCCCGGTAGCCGTCGAGCAGCAGCCGGTTGCGGTTGAGGCAGAGCCGGTCGATCCGGGGCGCGAACAGGTCGAACAGCTGGTGCCGTTCGGCGAGTTCCGGGAAGCGGCGCTGGCAGTCGAGCACCCGCTCCCGCAGCAGCTCCCAGAACTCGGCCTCGGGAAGCCCGAGTTGCTCCTCCAGCAGCGGCGCGAGGTAGCGGTAGACGCCGATGAACAGCCCGGAGTGCAGGAACTGGCACAGGTAGTCGGGGTTCTCCCGCAGCAGCACCTCGCCGATGCCGTCGGGCAGGTCGGCGAGTTCCGGCAGCGGCCGGTCGCTGATGTTGACGTCGTCGACGAAGTCCTTGACGGCGAGCCGCACCGGGACGTCCTGCCGGTCGAAGACGATGATCGCGTTCTCGCCGTGCGGGGAGAACACCAGGCCGTAGCGGTACAGGAAGTGCAGCAGCGGCGGCAGCATCGCGGTGAACAGCCGGTCCACCCAGGCGCGGACGTCCAGGCCGGAGCGGGCTACGAGCTCGGCGGTGAGCGCGCGCCCGTCGGAGCCGGTCTGCAGCAGCGCGGCCAGCGTGCGGCCGCGTTCGCCCTCGTCGAGGTGGCGGCCGAGGGGTTCGCGCCAGATCGCGCCGAGCAGTTCCTTGTACTGGTAGGGCGCGTCGGGCAGGTCCCGGTACAGCGGGTGTTCGACGGCGACGGAGGCGATCTCGCCGAGCAGGATCACCCGGCACTCGTCGCGCAGGTACGGGTCCTGGTCGCGCAGCCGCCGGATCCAGGCGGTGACGGCGGGCGCGGCGAGGGCGCGTTCGGTGGGCAGGCCGCGCCAGACCAGGGTGTTGAGGATGGCGAGCGGCAGTTTGACGGTGCACCGGTCGGGGCGGCTGAGGTTGAAGAAGGAGCGGATGGACTGCTGGGGCAGCCGCAGGTCGCCGTCGGTGGGCAGCGGGACGATCTCGCCGCTGGCGATCCACGGCGCGAACAGGCCGACCACGGTCTCGTCCCACTGCCAGGGGTGCACCGGCAGCAGCCAGAACTCGTCGGCGCGGTCGCCCAGTTGGGCGCGGAACGCGGGGTCGAGCTCGGTGTCGTAGATGGTCTCGTCGCCGCGGAAGGCGGCCAGGTTCTTGTGCACGGCGAGCCAGGGCAGGGTGCGCGGCAGCCGGGCCTCGGGGGCCCAGCCGGCCGCGTCGGCGGCGGAGAAGCCGAGCCGGCCCTTGTTGGCGACGATCCACGGGTGCCCGGTCTGCCGGCCCTCCAGGGCGACGTGGTCGAGGTCGGCGAGTTCGGCGGCGGTGAGCGCGGTGGCCCGCAGGTGGGCGTCGGCGATCAGCGTGGCGGTGAGTTCGCGGACCAGGTGGCCGGTGGTGTCTCCGCTCAACTTCAGGGTGTGCCGGGCCTGTTGCAGGAAGCGCAGCGGATCGTCCCCACCGACTATCGACCGCGCGTCCACCCGCCAACTGCCGTAGGCGCCCCGGCGGGCGGTGAACCGGTAGGCGGCGTCGGGGAGTTCGAGCAGGTAGTGGTCGCCCTCGGGCCGGGGGTGGAGCAGTTCCTCGTAGGCGAACTCGCCGAGCAGCTTGGCCAGCATGGCGCGCGCGGCGGCCTGCCAGTGCCCGCCGGTGAGTTGCGGCGGCAGGTGGAGTGCGGTGTCAACGGCCGGCTGCGGCACGCTCGTTCCCTTCCTGGGGTCGCGGGAGCTCCGGGGCCGGGTCGGGCCCGGGTGCGAAGGTGGTCCAGGCGGTGCGGTGGGGCAGCGGGTGCAGGGTCTTGCCCGCGACGGCGTTCAGGATCACGGCGGCGCGGTGGGCGCCGAGTCCGAGGTCCGGGGTGCCGACTCCGTGAGTGTGCAGCTCGGCGTTCTGGACGTACAGCCCCCCGGTGAGTTCGGGCCGGGTGGCCACCCGGTGGTCGAGGTCGACCCGGTAGCGGCCCTGCTCGTCCCAGTCGATCAGTTCGGCGATCGGGTCGAGCAGCGCGGGCCGCCGGGCCCGGTAGCCGGTGGCGAGCACCACGGCGCCGGTGCGGATCAGTCGGCGCTGCCCGGAGTCGGTGTGCCGGCAGTGCAGTTCGAGCCCGCCGTCGGGGCCGGGCGCGGTGTCGGTGACGGCGGTGCCGGGGAGGATCTCGACCGGTTCGGCGTCGATCGGGCGGCCCACGGTTCGCTCGTACAGGTGATCGTGGATCTCGGCGAGGGTCTCCGTGCTGGCCGCCTTGTGCAGCTGCCACTGGGCGGGCACCAGGGCGTCCCGGACGGGCTCGGGCAGGCTGTGGAAGTAGCGGGTGTAGTCGGGGGTGAACTGTTCCAGGCCGAGCTTGGAGTACTCCATCGGCGCGAGTGCCCGGGTGCGGGTGAGCCAGCGCACCCGGGTGCCGTCCCCGGCGTGCCGGCGCAGCAGGTCGAGGAACACCTCGGCGCCGGACTGTCCGGAGCCGACCACGGTGATGTCCCGCGCGCCGTCGAGCCGCTCCCGCCCGGTCAGGTAGTCGGCGGAGTGCAGCACCGCGGGGTGGCCGCGCAGCGCCGCGAACGCCTCGGGCCGGACGGGTTCGGTGCCCACGCCCAGCACCACGTTGCGGGCCCGGTGCTCCCGGCCGGCCGCGCGCACCAGGTAGTGCTGCTCGTCGGCGTCCCAGTGGACGGCGTCGACGGGGCTGTCGAAGCGGCAGTTGGGCAGCCGGTCGGCGGCCCAGCGGCAGTAGTGCTCGTACTCGCGGCGCGGCAGTTGGAAGCGTTCGCTGAAGTAGAACGGGAACAGCCGTTGCTGTTCGCGCAGGTAGTTGAGGAACGACCAGGGGTTGGTGGGGTCGACCAGGGAGACCAGGTCGGCGAGGAACGGGACCTGCATCCGGGCGCCGTCCACGAGCATGCCGGGGTGCCAGCGGAACTCGGGTCGGGCGTCGAGGAACAGCGCGCTGACGGTGTCGGCCCGGTCGGCGAGCGCGGCCAGCGAGAGGTTGAACGGGCCGATGCCGACGCCGATCAGGTCGTACGGCTCGGGCTGATGAGTGCTCATGTCGTCCTGGGGCTCGGGCCGCGGTCGGATCATCAGGGCGGCGCGCTTGTCGGGGAGGTCGAGTTCGGCGGCGCGGGTGAATCCGGCGGCGGTGAACGCCCGGACGGAGGGCGTGTTGCGGACGTCGGGTTCGGCGAGCACCCGGGTGCAGCGGGGTTCGTCCCGCAGCAGCCGGGTGGCGATCGCGTCGAGCAGCAGGGTGCCGAGCCCCCGGCCGCGGGCGGCGGGGGCGAGCAGCAGGTGCACGCCCAGGTCGTACGGGCGGGCGGGGTAGTGCGCGGCCAGCGGGTCGAGGTCGGCGCGGTACAGCTCGAAGTAGCCGGTGGGTTCGCCGTCGAGCAGGGCGAGGACGGGCCGGCTGCGGCCGTCGCCGTCGAGCTGCGCGGCGAGGTGGGCGGCGGTGGTCCCGGGCGGCCCGGCCAGCGCCCACCAGCGGTCGGTCTCCGGGTCGTTCATCCAGGCCGTGAGCAGTTCCAGGTCGGTGGCGGGCCGCACGGTGCGCAGCAGGAGTTCGCCGGCGGAGGTGGTGATGCGGAGCTCGGCCGTCACGCCCGGGCCACCGGGTTGGCGATGTCCACGTACACCGACTGGGTCTCCACCGGGCCGACGAGTTCGTCCAGGCCGTGCAGCCTGGTGAGCAGGTTGGCCTTGCACCGCAGGGTGGGGCTGTCGAGCAGGTGGGCGGGCAGGGTGGAGCCGGTGGCGGTGGCGGCGGGGCCGGCCAGGAAGCGGCGCAGCGCGGCCAGCAGCAGGTGTTCGTCGGCGAGCTGCTGGGAGCCGAAGGCGCCGATCAGGCCGAGCACGTGGTTGATGCCGAGGTAGTAGGCGAAGCGTTCGTCGGCGACGGCGTCGGGGACGAAGGTGTCGCTGTGCGTGCCGAGTCCGGGCAGCTGCCGGTGCAGCCGTTCGGCGTGCGAGGTGCGGAAGTAGTAGCCCTGGTTGTCGCGGTAGCGGCCGCCGGTGGGCCAGCCCTGCGCGTCGAGCAGGACCAGGCTGTTCTGCTGGTGGGCCTCCAGGGCGATGCCGGCCTGTCCGTCCAGCCAGAGGACCGGCAGCACCACGGCGTCCAGGTAGCGCAGGAACCACTCGGTGGCGACGGTCTGCACGGGGCGGCCGCTGCGGGCGGCGAGTTCGCCGAGCACCTGGGCGAGTTGCGAGCCGGCCGGGTCGACGGGCTGTTCGGCGATCAGGCCGGCCACGCACAGCGCCCGGTCGGCGGGGCCGAACGGCAGCTGCCGGAGCACGGTGTCCAGGCCGTTGGGGTCGTCGAGCGCGGGGTGGTCGACGCCGATCCAGGCCGGGTCGCGGACGATGTCGAAGCCGGGGTGGGCGGCCTGCCAGCGCCGGGCCAGGCCGGCTTCCAGCAGCCGGTGCACCTCGACGCCGCGGTGCAGTTCCTTGCGCAGGTTCTCCCGGCGGGAGTTGGTGATCCGCAGGCCCAGCGACAGTTTCAGCATCCACGGGGTGCCGGGCCGGCAGACGGTGCGCACCGAGCTGGTGGGGTGCCAGGGTTCGCCGTGCTGGCCGAGGTCGGTGAGCAGGCCGCGCTCCAGCAGGTCCGCCACGGCCGGCCGGAGCGTCAACTCCCTTGCCTGCCAAGGGTGCAGCGGCAGCGCGGCGGCTCCGTCGGGCAGCGGGCGGCCGTACAGCTCGGCGGTGATCCGGCCGGCGGGGGCGCCGGCGGCGGAGTCCTGGGCGAGCAGGGCGCGGTCGACGGCCCACCAGTGCAGCCGGAACGAGCCGTGCAGTTCGGGCGAGTAGGCGGCGGACTGGGCGGGGCCGAGGCCGTCGCGGCTCTTCGGGGTCGGGTGCATCGGGTGGCCGAGCAGCAGCGACTGCTCGGCGCGCAGGAACGGGTCGACGGGGCCGGCGGGGGCCCGTCGGCGGTGGTCGAGGATCTCGGCGGTGCGGCCCACCGAGTCGGCCACCCGGGAGGTGAGGTCGGCGAGTTGGCCGGGTTCGGGGCGGCCGGTGGCGCCGGCCACCAGGGCGGCGACGGTGACGGCGTCCACGGGGTGCTCGGCGGCGCCGGTGGAGACGGTGGCGGGGCCGAAGCGGTGCCAGCCGCAGGCCGACCAGTGCCGTACCGGCGCGGACAGTTGGGCGGCCCCGCCGAGCACCGGGATGCGCAGCAGGTCGCCGTCGGGGCGTTCGGCGGCGGTCTCCCGGGCCCAGCAGCGCAGCAGGCTCTCGGTGGCGGCGTGTTCGGCGGCCACGGCCGGGTCGGGGTGGAGCAGCAGGTCCGTGGGGTGTCCGGCCGACGGCCGGGCGACCGGGAGGACGTCGGTGAGGATGGTGGCCAAATCCGCTCCTTGAGCCGCGCGATTGCCTTCGGGTAAGGGTTACCTATCCCGAGGGGGCGGGCACAAGATCGGCTCACTCGTTCCGGTGAGATAGCACCGATCGTCCGCGGATCGGCCGGTGCGCTGGGATCCTGACGGACCGTCATCATCACGGTTCGATGTCCGGACGCCAACAAGGCCGCACCGCCCGCCGGTGTCCGGTGGCCGGATGAAAGACTGTCCCCGGGGGAACGGACCGTTTCAGGGGGGTTGAGGGTGAGGGCACGGGGGGTGCTGGCCGCGCTGACGGCGGCCGTGCTGCTGGCCGGGGCGACTGCCTGCGGCTCGGACGGCGGGGGCGGCGGGGACGGGAATCCGCGCAGCTTCGCCGAGTTGAAGCACTGGGGGTTCGCCGACTGGGACCGCTGGGCGCAGCGGCACGGCTTCCGCAATCCGCCGGTGGCGGGGGTGTGGAACGCCGAGACGATGGACCAGGCGCCGCCGCAGCAGCCCGCGCCGGCCCCGGAGTCCCCGTCGCCCGAGCCGTCCTCGTCCGGGGCGTCGCCGTCCGCGCCGTCGCCGTCCGCGGGCGCCGGGCCGGTGGCGGCGGTCGCCGCGCAGCCGGTGCCGCGGCCGTACACCAGCTATCCGGCGTCCGGGAAGGTCTTCCTGACGGCCCCGAACGGCGGTACCGGCCAGTGCTCGGCCACCGTGGTCGCCGATCCGGCGCACCCGGGCCGCAGCAACCTGGTGTGGACGGCGGCGCACTGCGTCCATCCGGGCAAGGGCGGCGACTGGTACAAGAACCTGGTCTTCGTGCCCGCGTACAACAGCTCGGGCGCGGCCAGCGACCACCGCCGGGCGCCGCTGGCCGAGGTGGCGCCGCTCGGGCAGTGGTGGGCGGACCAGGTGATCACCTCGCCGCTGTGGACCACCGAGGGCACCCGGGGCGGGGACGCCGCCAACCAGTACGACTTCGCGGTGATCAAGGTGCGCGGCCCGGAGGGGGAGAGCCGCTCGCTGGAGGAGGTCATCGGCGCGGCGGTGCCGGTGTGGTTCGACGCGCCGCGCGAGCAGTTGGCGATCCAGGCGTGGGGCTATCCGGCCGTCGCGCCGTTCGACGGGCAGGAGTTGGAGCGCTGCGACTCCGGCCGCCCGGGCTCGCGCAGCTTCGACGCGGCCCGCCCGGCGATGCTGGTGATCGGCTGCACCATGACGGCCGGCGCCTCCGGCGGCGGCTGGTTCGCGGACGGCCCGGACGGCCGTCAGCGGCTGGTCAGCAACACCTCCATCGGCACCTCGGCGCACACCGCCCTGCACGGGCCGTACCTGGAGGGCGTGGCCCGCCAGGCCCTCGACTACATCTCGCGGAAGTGACCGTCCGTCACCCGCGACCACCTTTTCGACCGACCGACGACCACGGGGGGAACTGCCCATGACCATCAAGCACCGATCCGCCGCGCGCCGGGTGCGCACCGCCGCCGCGGCCGCCCTGGTGACGGTACTCGCCGTCACCACCGCCGCCTGCCAGAGCCAGAGCCCGAAGAGCAGCCCGCCGCCGGTCGGCAGCAGCGCCTCGAAGCCGGGCGTGGACGTGAAGGACATTCAGAACACGCTCGCCAAGGTCTCCAGCTGGACCGCCGACGACTGGTCCGACTGGGCGTCCAAGAACGGCTTCAAGCCGGAGGACCTGGAGGCGATCAAGCAGTTCTGGGACGGGAAGAAGCTCTCCGGCGCGCAGGGCGTCAAGGTCGACAAGCCGGACAGCAAGCAGTTCCCGTCGATCGCGGACGTGGTCTTCCCGAAGACCATCCCGGCGAAGGCGCAGCCGCACCCGTACAGCGCGGACTCCGCGGTGGTCGGCAAGATCTTCTTCGAGAGCCCGGAGGGCACCATGGTGTGCTCGGGCACGGTGGTGTCCGACCCGAGCCACCCCGGCAAGAGCAACCTGGTGTGGACGGCCGCGCACTGCGTGCACGGGGGCAAGAACGGCGAGTACTACAAGAAGCTGATGTTCGTCCCCGCGTACAACAAGTCGGGCGCGAGCAGCAACGGCAAGGTCAAGACCGCCACCCGCGAGCAGCGGGCCCCGCTGGGCATCTGGGCCGCCCGCTCGCTGTACGTGATGCCGCAGTGGACGACCCAGAAGGAGGGCCACACCGGCAGCGCGATCAGCCAGTTCGACTTCGCGGTGGTCCGGGTGGCCTCGGAGGACGGCTCCAGCCGTTCGCTGGAGGAGACCGTCGGCGGCTCGGTGCCGATCTGGTTCGGCGCCCAGCCGAGCGAGATCGCCACGGCGTCGTCCTGGGGCTACCCGGCCGGGCCGCCCTTCGACGGCGAGGAGCTGGAGCACTGCGACTCCTCGGTGAAGCCGACCCCGTTCGTCTTCGACTCCTCGCGGCCGCCGATGCTCGCCATCGGCTGCGACATGACCGGCGGCTCCTCCGGCGGCGGCTGGTTCACCAAGCACGACGGCAAGACGGTGCTGTTCTCCGACAACTCCTTCGGTGACGACACCTGGATGGCCGGCCCCAACCTGGGCTCCGACGCCAAGAAGATGTTCGACGCGTTCCTCCAGGCCAAGTAACCCGAAGACGCGAAGCGGCCCGGGGAAGGCGCTCCTTCCCCGGGCCGCTTCGCGTGCACGGACTACGCGGTGACGACCGCGTACCGCTCCAGCTCGCTCGCGAGCACCGCCGCCACCTTGGCGTGCAGCAGCGTGCCCTCCGCGGTGTGCTCGGTGGAGAGCAGCTCGCCCTCCGCGTGCACCCGGGAGACCAGGTCTCCCCTGGTGTACGGCACCAGGACCTTGACCTCCACCGCCGGGCGCGGCAGCTCCTCGTCGATCAGGGCGAGCAGCTCGTCGATGCCCTGGCCGCTGCGCGCGGAGACCACGATGGCGTGCGGCTCGCGGCGCAGCAGGCGCTGGAGCACCGCCGGGTCCGCGGCGTCCGCCTTGTTGATCACCACGATCTCGGGCACGTTCTGCGCGTCGACCGAGACGATCACCTCGCGGACGGCGGCGAGCTGCGTCTCCGGCTCCGGGTGGGAGCCGTCCACCACGTGCAGGATGAGGTCGGCGTCGGCGACCTCCTCCATGGTGGAGCGGAACGCCTCGACCAGGTGGTGCGGCAGGTGCCGGACGAAGCCGACCGTGTCGGCCAGCGTGTACAGCCGGCCGCT
Organism: Kitasatospora sp. NPDC004531; assembly: GCF_053602195.1. Taxonomy (NCBI): domain Bacteria; kingdom Bacillati; phylum Actinomycetota; class Actinomycetes; order Kitasatosporales; family Streptomycetaceae; genus Kitasatospora; species Kitasatospora sp. NPDC004531. The sequence continues at coordinate 58,154 of NZ_JBSGDD010000035.1, forward strand.
CGGGGTCTGCGCCCGGCGGACCGTCGGGTCCAGGGTGGCGAACAGCGCGTTCTCCACCAGGACGCCGGCGCCGGTGAGCCGGTTGAGCAGCGAGGACTTGCCGGCGTTGGTGTAGCCGGCGATGGCCACCGAGGGCACCTGGTGGCGCCGCCGCTCCTGCCGCTTGGTGTCGCGGCCCTTCTTCATGTCGGCGATCTCCTTGCGGAGCTTCGCCATCTTCTCGCGGATCCGCCGACGGTCGGTCTCGATCTTGGTCTCACCGGGACCACGGGTGGCCATGCCGCCGCCCGAGGTGCCGGAGCCACCGCCACCCATCTGCCGGGACAGCGACTGACCCCAGCCGCGCAGCCGGGGCAGCATGTACTGCATCTGCGCGAGCGAGACCTGCGCCTTGCCCTCCCGGGACTTGGCGTGCTGGGCGAAGATGTCCAGGATCAGGGCGGTGCGGTCGACCACCTTGACCTTGACCACGTCTTCCAGGTGGATCAGCTGGCCGGGCGTCAGCTCACCGTCGCAGACCACGGTGTCGGCACCGGAGGAGGCGACCAGGTCGCGCAGCTCCTGGGCCTTGCCGGAGCCGATGTAGGTCGCCGCGTCGGGCTTGTCACGGCGCTGGATCACGCCGTCCAGGACTTCGGAGCCGGCCGTCTCGGCGAGGGCGGCGAGCTCGGCCATCGAGTTCTCCGCCTCCTCCAGGGTGCCGTCCGTCCACACGCCGACGAGCACCACGCGCTCCAGGCGGAGCTGGCGGTACTCGACTTCGGTGACGTCCTGCAGTTCGGTGGAGAGGCCGGCCACGCGTCGGAGCGCGGCGCGCTCGGAGCGGTCGTACTGCTCTCCGTCGTAGTTGCCGAGGCCCTCGTCGATCGCCGCGAGGTCCTCGTCCATCAGGGCTTCCGCCTTGAGGTCGGCGAGGCGGCGGGCCGACTCGCTCGATCGGGTGCGGCTGTCGAACGTGGAGGTCATTTCATCCTTGGATTGATCGGGTGGTGCTCTCGGACAACACGGCAGAACCGCCGTGAATTCCCCACGATGGTCGCACGCCCGCTGTGCCCGAGTCATCCCTTTTACCAGCCGCCGCACCGGCTCCCGCCACCGGCCCCGCGGCTGTGCCCGGCCCCGGCACGGCCGGCTCCGGCGCCGACGAAGCCCCCGCCGCCGGGGCCCCCACCGGCGGTGCCGCGGCCGACGGCGCCCCGGGCCGGGCCGGCGTCTCCTCGGGCCCGCCCGGCCGGTAGACGTCGTACACGCCGGAGACCCGCAGCATCGCCCGCATCACGGCGGGCAGCGCGGCGGCGTCGGCGAGCTCCAGGGTGTAGCTGTGCCGCACCCGCAGCTGGCGGGGCGGCTCGACGTCGGCGGAGAAGATCGACACGCCCTCGCCGGAGATCGCCGCGGTCAGGTCGGCCAGCAGCCGGGGCCGGTTCAGCGCCTCGGCGTGCAGGGTGGCCCGGTAGCCCCACTGCGGGGCGCCGCCGGGCAGCCAGCGGACGGCGACCTCCCGGCGGTCGCCGCGCAGCATCCGGGTGCCGGTCGGACAGCCCGCCCGGTGCACCGCGACGACCCCGCCGCGCAGCACGATGCCGGTCACCTCGTCGGGCGGCACCGGCGTGCAGCAGCGCGCCAACCGGACTGCGGCGCCCGGGAGTTCGGTCGCCTCGGCGGGCGCGGCGGAGGGCGGCGCGGGCGGCGCGGCGGGCGCCGGGGCGCCGACGGCGGGCGGCCGTTCGGCGGTGGGCGCGGGCCGCGGGGCCGCCAGCCGGCGCTCGATGGCGAGCCGGGCGGCGGGGGTGCGGACGTACTCCAGCCACTCCGGGTCGGGGCCGCTGTCCTCGTCGGCGGGGGCGGTGAGCAGGCCGAGCACGTCGCCGTCGCGCAGCTCGGTGGAGAGTGCGGTGAGCCGGCCGTTGACCCGGGCGCCGATGCACCGGTGGCCGGTCTCCTCGCCGATCAGGTAGGCGGCGTCCAGGCAGCTGGCACCGGCCGGCAGGTGCAGGGTGGCGCCGTCCTCGGTGACGGCGGTGATCTCCCGGTCGTCGCGCAGGTCGGCGGTGAGCGCGGACCAGAAGGCGTCCGGGTCGGGGGTGCCCTGCTGCCACTCCAGCAGGCGGGCCAGCCAGCCGGGGCGGGCCGGGTCGGTACGGTCCTCGGGGTCCTCGGCGGCGGCGCTCTGCCGGTCGGCGGCACGCGGGTCGCCGAGCGCGACGACGCCGGTCTCGGCGACCTCGTGCATCCGCCGGGTGCGCACCAGCACCTCGACCACCTCGCCGCCGGGCAGCGCCACGGCGGTGTGCAGCGACTGGTACAGGTTGAACTTGGGGGCGGCCACGAAGTCCTTGAACTCGCCGGGCAGCGGCGTCCAGCAGGTGTGCAGTTCGCCGAGCACGGCGTAGCAGTCGGCGTTCTCCTCGACCACCACCAGCAGCCGGCCGAAGTCCGCGGGCCGCAGCCCCGCGCCGTCCGGGCCGGCCCCGCGCTTGATCATCACCCGGTGCAGCGAGACCAGGTGCCGGGGGCGGACGGTGACGGCGGAGGAGATTCCGGCCTCGGCGAGCTGCCGGCCGAGCTCGGTGGCGAACGGGGCGAGCACGCCGTCCGTCCAGCCGCCGGCCACCGCGCCGGTGTGCGCGTACTCCTCCGGGTGCAGGGTGGCGAACACGATGTCCTCCAGCTCCGCCTTCACCACCTGGATGCCGAGCCGTTCGGCGAGCGGGATCAGCACGTCCCGGGTGACCTTGGCGATCCGCACCTGGCTGGCCGGCTTCATGTGCCGGATGGTGCGCATGTTGTGCAGCCGGTCGGCGAGTTTGACCACCATCACCCGGACGTCGTCGCCGGTGGCGACCAGCATCTTGCGGAAGGTCTCGGGCTCGGCCGCCGCCCCGAAGTCGACCTTCTCCAGCTTGGTGACGCCGTCCACCAGGTACGCCACCTCGGGCCCGAAGTCCTCGGCGACCTGATCGAGCGTCATCTCGGTGTCCTCGACGGTGTCGTGGAGCAGCGAGGCGACCAGCGTGGTGGTGTCCGCACCGAGCTGGGCGAGGATCATGGTGACGGCGAGCGGGTGGGTGATGTACGGCTCGCCGCTCTTGCGGGTCTGGCCGCGGTGGCTCTCCTCGGCGACCCGGTAGGCGCGGGCCAGCAGCGCCAGGTCGGCCTGCGGGTGGTGCACCCGGTGCGCCTGCACGATCGGTTCGATGGCGTCGGGGACGGGCGTCCGCCCGGTGGCGAGCAGCGCCGCCCGGCCGGCCCGGCCGAGCGCCGCACGGCTGAAGCGGCTCGCCTGCTGCTTGGACGGCGAGCCCGCCAACTCGGAGCGGATGGTCATCTGCACCTCCGGCAGCAACACCGGAGCGACGGCCGACCCGGTGGTCCATGCTACCGAGCACAGCAGGTTCGGCGAGCCCCCGCTTCCGCTCTCCCGCCGGTATCACCCGAACGGGGGGATTAACCCGATACCGGCCTGGGAAGCGGGAGCTGACGCCGCGTCGAGCTGACCAGCCGTTACCTCAGTACGCCCTCGGCGACGATCACGGCGGGGCCGGTCATCTCGATCCGGCCGTCGGGGAACTCCTCGATCACCAGTCGGCCGCCGGGCAGGTCCACCGTCCAGCCGACGGCCCGCCCGGTGCGCGCCGGGTCCAGTCCGGCCCGGCGGATCGCGGCCACCGCGACGGCGCAGGCGCCCGTCCCGCAGGAGCGGGTCTCGCCGGAGCCGCGCTCGTGCACCCGCATCGCGACGTGCCGCTCGCCCCGGTCCACCACGAACTCCACGTTCACGCCCTGCGGGTACACGCCCGCCGGCGCGGTGAGCGGCGCGTCGTACAGGTGCCCGGCGTGCGCCAGGTCGTCAACGAACGCGACGGCGTGCGGATTGCCCATGTTGACGTTCAGCGCGGGCCAGCTGCGGTCCTCGACGGTGACGGTGACGTCGTCCGGGCCGGGCAGCACGGCGCGGCCCATGTCGACGGTGATCTCGCCCGGGGTGCCGTCGGCGGCGTCCTCGGCGATCCGCACCTTCTTCACCCCGCCGCGGGTGGCGACCGCCAGCTCCCCCGGCTTCGCGTGCCCGGCGTGCACCAGGTACCGGGCGAACACCCGCACCCCGTTGCCGCACATCTCGGCGATCGAGCCGTCGGCGTTGCGGTAGTCCATGAACCACTCGGCCTGCCCGGCCATCGCCGCCGCGTCCGGCTCGGCCGCCGAGCGCACCACCCGCAGCACGCCGTCCGCGCCGATCCCGGCCCGGCGGTCGCACAGCGCGGCGACCGTCCCGGCCGACAGGTCGAGCCGGCCGTCCGGGTCCGGGAGGATCACGAAGTCGTTCTGGGTGCCGTGCCCCTTGAGGAAGGCCGTTCCACTGATGCTGCTGCGCTCGCTCACAGTGCCGATGGTAACGGCGAGGGGCTGCTAACCGCCGAGGTGGTCGACCCGCCAGACGGCCAGCGCCACGGCGATCGCCACCAGCAGGGTGTAGACCACGATGGCCTTCCAGCCGGCCCGCTCGGAGCTGCCGCGGCGCGGCACGCCCGGCCACTTGTAGCCGGCCCGGCGGGCGGCCATCGCACCCCAGCCGACCGAGGCGGAGGTGATCAGCAGGCCCAGCATGCCGATCATCGAGGTGGCGCCCTCGCTGCCGAAGGCCAGCGGGAAGGCGAACATCAGCGCGCCGAACATCACCGAGCCGGCGATCGGCAGGATCTGCCACCAGCGCAGCCGGCGGCGCGGCCGGATGTCCCGTTCGTGCACCACGCCCGGCGCGGCGGCCAGGTCGTCGATCGCGGGCAGCGCCACGGCGTACGAGGTGGTGGGGACGGCGAGCTCGGGGAGCGTCTCGGACCCGTCGGACCTGTCGCCCAGCAGCTCATCGGTTTCGGGGCCGGTACCCGTTGACACGCGGCCTCCCCTGACGGCTCGACGCGGGCTCCGGGAGCTCGCGGGCGGTGAGGCCGGCCCGCGTGCCGGGCCTCGGTGCTACCGATGATGGCACGTGGCAAGACCCGGACAGGGCCTCCCCCGGGGTGATCGGGTGATCCGATGCCAGGACGTGATCCGGTCGTGACCGCCGGTGCCTTCTGCACCTGCGTCTGCCGGTGCAGCTGCCCGGGCGGCTGGCCGGATCACGCCCTCCGGCAGCCGAAAACCGCCGGTCAGCCGGTGTCGCCGGAACGTTCCGGTCGATCGATCAGTTCCATTGCGCGGCCCAGGAGTTCAACCGGATCGGCCCCCTCCGGACGGTCCAGCCAGTGGATCCGCCCGTCCCGCCGGAACCACGACTCCTGGCGCCGGGCGAACCGCCTGGTGGCCCGCACCGTCTCCGCCCGGGCCTCGTCCTCGGTGCACTCGCCGGCGAAGAACGCCAGCACCTGCTGGTAGCCCAGCGCCCGGCTCGCGGTCAACCCCTCGCGCAGCCCGACCCGCTCCAGCTCCCGCACCTCGTCGAGCAGGCCGGCCTCCCACATCCGGTCCACCCGCAGCTCGATCCGCCGGTCCAGCTCCGGACGCGGCACCCGCACGCCGATCTGCACCGCCTCGTACACCGCGCGCTGCGTCGGCAGGCTCGCGGTGAACGGCCGGCCGGTGATCTCGATGACCTCCAGCGCCCGGACGATCCGCCGCCCGTTGCTGGTCAGGATCGCCTCCGCCGCCGCCGGGTCCAGCCCGGCCAGCCGCCGGTGCAGCTCCCCCGGGCCGACCCGCTCCAGCTCCTCCTCCAGCCGGGCCCGCACCTCGGGGTCCGTGCCGGGGAACTCCATCTCGTCGATCGCCGCCCGCACGTACAGCCCCGAGCCGCCCACCAGCACCGGCACCCGGCCGGCCGCCAGCAGCCGGTCCATCTCGGCCCGGGCGAGACGCTGGTACTCGGCCACCGAGGCGGTCTCGGTCACCTCCCAGATGTCCATCAGGTGGTGCGGGATGCCGCCGCGCTCGCCCTCGGTCAGCTTGGCGGTGCCGATGTCCATGCCCTTGTAGAGCTGCATCGAGTCGGTGTTCACCACCTCCCCGCCGAGCTCACGGGCGATCGCCACCGCCAGGTCGGACTTGCCGGCCGCGGTCGCACCGACCACCGACACCACCCGGCGCGGGTGTGCAGAACGTACAGAAGAAGAAGAGGAGGAACCGCTCACCACACCAGTCTCGCAAAACCCGGGCACCTCCTGTGTCACGGCCTCGTTGACCGGGGAGGATCAGCTATGTCTGGTACCGATCTGATGCGAAATGCGAGGAATGCACTCCATGGGCCTGATGGACAACCTCAAGGGCAAGGCCGAGGAACTCAAGGACAAGGCCAGCGAGCTGGCCGGAAAGCACGGCGACAAGATCGACAACCTGGTGGACAAGGCCGGCGAGACCATCGACAAGGCCACCAAGCACAAGTACAGCGACCAGATCGGAAAGGGCACCTCGGCCGCCAAGCACGCCCGCGACGACTTCGCGGCCAAGCCGAAGGACGACTGACTCCCGGCGCCGGTGGCCTGCTGCGCGCTCAGCGCCAGGAGGCCACCAGGTAGCCGACGCCGTACGGGGCGTCCTCGTACCGCAGCTCCCCGCCGAGCGCGGCGCCCTCCGCCGCACCCGCCAGCACCTGCCACGGGGCCCGGCCCTCCACCAGCAGCTCCGCCGCGAGGCCCGCGTCCAGGGCCCCCAGCGCGGCCGCGTCCGCCGCGCCCAGCGCCCGCGCCACCGCGCGGTCGTAACCCTCGGCCCGCTCGTCCAAGTATCCGGGGGCCTTCACCGAACGCCGCGCACTGCCGTCGCCCATCACCAACAGGCCCACCCGGTCGGCGAGTTCGGCCAGCCCCCGGCCCAGGCCCAGCAGCCGCTCGGCGGCCGTGTCCGGCCGCACCGCGACCGCGTGCGTCGGCACCCGGACGCCCGCCTCCTCCAGCAGCCACGCCCCCACCGTCAACGCGGGCGACAGCTCCGGGCCGTCCACCCCGCCCAGCGGCAGCTTCACCGCCTTCGGCACCCCGTACCGGCGGAACGACCCCGCCCCGCCCTCCGTCCACACCCCGGCCCGCTCGCCCGTCCCCACCACGACGACGAGCTCCACGTCCCCCAGCGCCCGCACCGCCTCCAGGCACGCCCCCCGCAGCTCCTCCGCCTCCGCGGCGGCCCCCGCCGCGACCTCGGGCACGAGCAACGGCGGACAGGGGCACACGGCGGCGGCAACAAGCATGTCGATCACTCTAGTGCTTTGACCGGGATGGTTCGCCGGGTTGGTGCTGCGCGCGGTTGGATGTGCGGTGTTGCCCGTTGATCCGGACCGTTGGGGGTGTGGTG
>NZ_JBSGDD010000036.1:0-62772 GCF_053602195.1 Kitasatospora sp. NPDC004531
CGGCGCTCGGGCAGCGGGCGGCCCTCGCGGCGGGCGGCGAGGGTGGCCAGCGCGATCCGGCCCGCCCGGGCGGGGGCGCGGCCGGTCCGAGCGGCGGTGCGGCTGATCCTGCGTCAACGGTCGGCCAAACCCTGGTGGTTGGCTGACCCGGAGCACCCCGGCGGGGGACAATGCAGCTCGGGCCCCGCCGCCGGGCGGCCCTGAGACGTGCGCCGGACGAGCAGGGGGAACGACCGCCGATGCAGCATCCATCCGAGGGCCGCGCCGACGGCACCGCCACGGTGCTCCAACCCGGGTTCCTCGCCTCGCTGTTCCGCGAGCTCGGCGCCGACGAGGACGAGCCGCCCGCCGCCCCCGCCGCCCCCGTCGTGCCCGCGCCGGCCCCCGCGCCCGAGGCCACCGCGCCCGCACCTATCGCGCCCGCGCCCGACGACCCGCCCGACCCGGTGACCGCGCACGGCCGGGCCGCCGCGCTCACCCACCACCGCACCCTCGCCGTGCAGGCCGACCACGAACGCCTCGCCGACCTGCTGCGCCGCGCCGCCCAGCCGGTCTCCGCGATGGACTTCGAGAGCCAGCTGCGCACCTACCGCCCCAAGCCGTACCCGGACGCCGCGCCGGACGCCGAACCCGAGCCCGCCTGGGCCGACTTCGCCCCGCCCGAGCCCGCCGACCCGGACCCCGACCAGCCCCGCTCGCGCCGCCTGCTCGACTCCGGCTACCAGCGCGAACTCGCCCAGGCCCGGCTGCGCCACCAGCGCGCGCTGCGCGAGTGGCGCACCCGGCAGGCCGACCTCGCCGACAGCGGGGCGGTCGCCGCCCGGCAGGCCCACGAGGAGGCCGAGCTGGCCCGGGCCCGCGCCGTGCAGGAGTACAACGACAGCCTGGAGGAGTGCCGCCGCGCCTACCGGCAGGCCGAACCGGCCGCCGTCGAATCGCTGCTGGAACGCGCCCTGGCCGCCGCCGAAGGCTCCACCCGCGACCTGCCCGCCCCCTGCCACGCCGTCTTCCGGGCGCTGACCCGCACCGCCGTCCTCGACCTCGACCTGCCGCCGCTGGACACCGTCCCCGCGCTGTCCGGCTACCGGCTCGGCGAGGACGGCGCCGTCGAACCGGTCCGCCGCCCCGACGCCGACGTCCGCGCCGACTACCTGCGCCTCGCCGCCCGCCTCGCGCTGCGCGCCCTGCAGGCCGCCGACGCCGTCGACACCGACGACGTGCTGGCCGGCGTGGTGCTCAACGGCTGGCTGCGGCTGCCCGGCCGCCCCCCGCGCTGCCTGCTCAGCGTCGACGCCGACCGCGACGCACTGGCCCGCACCCGGCTGGTCCCCGACTCCGGGCACCTCGGCGACGACGGCGTGTACGCGGACGCCGAGCACGACGAGTCGCTGCTGCGGCTGCGCGCGCTGGCCGCCGTCATCACCCCCGACCCTTACGCCGACGAGGCGGTGGTGCCGTGGGGCACCGCCGACGCCGCGGTGCCCGCGCTCGGCGAACTCTCGCCCGGCGAATTCGCCCTGCTGATCCGTTCGGTGCTCACCGCCGGGGGCCTGGAGGACTGGAGCGTGCGGCTGCGCGGCCCCGCCGGACTGGTCGCCACCGCCGAGGGGCGGCCCGGCAGCCGGCTGCCCGGCCGCTGGGTGGTGTGGGCCTCGCGCGGGCCCGCGCCCGTCACCGCCGAGGAGATCGCCACGCTGTCCGAGGCCGTCCGCGAGGAGGGCGCCGACCGCGGCCTGCGGATGACCTGCGGCCAGTTCTCCGACGAGGCGATCGACCTGACCACCGAGGAACGCCACCAACGGATCCACCTGGTCGACGGCCAGGGCATCCGCGAACTCGCCCTCACCCACCTGGAGCTGCCCGTCACCGCCTGACGGCCCGTCGCAGGCCCGGCGGTTCACGCCGGGCCTTCTCCCGTTCCGCCGTTCGAGCTGTCACGCTTGGGCGGTGGAGAACGGATTCCTCGGCCGCCGCTTCGAGCGGCACCCCGCCGAGCACGCAGACCGGCACGCCGCCGAGCAGGACCGCGAACGGGCGATGGCCGAGATGTACGCCGAGTGCGGCCTGCTGCGCGAACTCGCCGACGCCGCCGGAGTGCGCCTCGACGACACCGTCGAGTCGTTGACCGCGCTCGACCAGCTGCTGCCGCGCTGGCGCGACGACCCGCAGGTCTCCCAGTGGCTGGGCACCGACGCCGGCCTGTACCTCGGCACGGTGATCCGCCGCCGGATCCCCGGCTCGACCTGGCGGCTCGCCGCCGACGGCCGCCCGCTGATGGTGCTCGCCACCGGCTTCGAACTCGACGTCACCGCCCTCGGCGCCGGCTGGGCCGAGCAGGGCGCCCCGCAGCTCGCCGCCGTCTACCGGGCCGCCGGGGACGGCTGAGGCCCCCTCACCCCGACGGGCCCGCCGGGCGGCGTGCCGCCGGGCCGCCCCGCACAGTGGAGCCCAGGGCCAGGCACCGACCGGCCCGGGCCGGACGACTGGGCAGCCGTGGGCAGCGGTCGCGCAGCCGTCCGGCCCCTGCCGCGAGTCGGGGGAGGCCGAAACTGACCGCCGTCCTGGTCGCCGCCGGCGCCTTCCTGATGACCCTGATCGGCGGCTTCGTCGCGCAGCGCACCGGCGACCGGCGCCACCTGGTGCTCGGCTTCGCCGCCGGCCTGATGCTCGGCGTGGTCGCCTTCGACCTGCTCCCCGAGGCGATGGCGCAGGCCCCCGAGGAGCTCCACGGCGTCCCCGAGGCGCTGCTGATGTTCGCCGCCGGGTTCCTGGTCATCCACGTCGTCGAGCGGGCCGTCGCCATCCACCGCGGCCACGAGGGCGAGTACGCCGCGCACAGCCACGCCCACGGCCACGGGGCCGGCCACCGGCACCGCGAGCAGGGCGTCGGACTGGCCGCCGCCGCCGCGCTGGTGGTGCACAGCATGATGGACGGCTTCGCGATCGGCGCCGCGTTCCAGGCCGGCACCACGGTCGGCGCGGTGGTCGCGATCGCCGTCGTCGCGCACGACTTCGCCGACGGCTTCAACACGTACACGCTCACCCGGCTGTACGGGAACAACCGACGGCGCGCCGTCACGCTGCTGCTCGCCGACGCCGTCGCGCCCGTCACCGGCGCCGCGATCACGCTGCTGTTCAGCATCCCCGACCACCTGCTCGGGCTGTACCTGGGGTTCTTCGGCGGCTTCCTGATGTACCTGGCGACCTCCGACATCCTGCCCGAGGCGCACAGCCCGCACCCCTCGCGCAGCACCCTGCTCTGCACCCTGCTGGGCGTCGGGTTCATGTGGCTGGTGGTCGGGCTGACGTAGCGCCGGCCCGGTCAGAGGTCCAGCGCGTCCCAGTGCCGGCGCAGCGCGTCCAGGGCGGCGGTGACGGCCGGGCGGCGCGAGGTCCGGGCCCGCCACAGGACGTACACCCGGCGGAACGGCTGCGGGGCGACCGGGCGGGCGGCGACCTCCGGCGGGAGCGGGCCGCGGCCCAGCCGGGGGACCAGGCCGAAGCCGAGACCGGCCGCGATCAGCGCGATCTGGCTCTGGAACTCGCCGATCTGGTAGCGGACGTCGGGTTCCTCACCGAGCTCGCGCATGGTGTGCAGCAGCCAGTCGTGGCAGATGTTGCCCGGCGGCACGCTGGTCCAGCGCTGCCCGCGCAGCTCCGTCATCGGGACGGCGTCGAGCGCCGCCAGCGGGTGGCCGGCGGGCAGCAGCAGGTCGACCGGGTCGGTGCCGAGGTCGAGCCGGGCCAGGCCGTCCTGCACCGGCAGCGGCACCGAGGTCCAGTCCTGCACCACCGCCAGGTCCACCTCGCCGCGGGCCACCAGCTCGGCCGCCGGATACGGGTCGCTCTCCAGCAGTCGGACCTCCAACTCCGGGCAGTCGTCCCGCAGTTCGGCGAGCACGGCGGGCAGCAGGCCGCGCGAGGCGGTGGCGAAGGCGGCCACCAGCAGCCGCCCGGTGGCGCGGCCGCGCTGCTCCTCCAGCGTCACCTCGGCCTGCTCGACCAGCGCCAGCACCCGCTGCGCGGTGTCGGCCAACCGCCGTGCGGCGTCGGTGAGTCGGACGCCCCGGCCGTGGCGTTCCAGCAGCACGGTGCGGGTCTCGCGTTCGAGCTTGGCGATCTGCTGGGAGATCGCGGACGGGGTGAAGCCGAGCGCCGCGGCGGCGCCGCCGACCGAGCCGTGCACGGCGACCGCGTGCAGGGCGCGCAGGCGTCCCAGATCCATCATGCAGCGATCCTAAACAGTTCGATTGAGAAACTGTCGCTGGTGCTGAACAGTCGGTGCGGGGGATGCTCGGGCCATGCCGTCCTCCTCCGCCATGTCGCCGCGTCACATCGCGCTGGCCGTGCTGATCGCCGCCGTCTGGGGCCTGAACTTCGTGCTGATCGAGGTCGGCCTGCACGACTTCCCGCCGCTGCTGTTCTGCGCGCTGCGCTTCGCCGTGGTGGCGCTGCCCGCGGTGTTCTTCGTCGGCCCGCCCCGGGTGGCGTGGCGCTGGGTGCTCGGCGTCGGGGTGGCGCTCGGCGTGGTGAAGTTCGGGCTGCTGTTCCTCGGCATGCACGCCGGCATGCCGGCCGGGCTCTCCTCGCTGGTGCTGCAGAGCCAGGCCGGGTTCACCGCGCTGTTCGCCGCCGGGCTGCTGCGCGAACGCCCCGCCCCGGTGCGGATCGCCGGACTCGCCCTGGCCTTCACCGGCATCGCGCTGGCCGCCCTGGACCGCGGCGTGCACGGCCCGGCCGGCGCGTTCGCGCTGCTCATCGGCTCGGCCGCGGCCTGGGGCCTGGCCAACGTACTGACCCGCCGGGCCGCCCCGCCGGACGCGCTGCGCTGGATGGTCTGGGTCTCCGCGGTGCCGCCGCTGCCGCTGCTCGGCCTGTCCCTGCTGGTCGAGGGCCCCGCCGCGGACTGGGCGGCGCTGCGCGGCATCAGCTGGTCCGGCGTCGGCGTGGTGCTGTACGTCGGCCTGGTCTCCACGCTGTTCGCGTTCGTCGCCTGGAGCCACCTGCTGCGCCGCTACGACGCCTCGCTGGTCGCGCCGTACTCGCTGCTGGTGCCGGTGTTCGGGATGTCCTCGGCGGCGCTGCTGCTCGGCGAGCGGTTCAGCCTGCCGGCGGGCGCGGCGGCGGTGCTGGTGATCGCCGGGATCGGGGTGGGCGCGGTGCCCGCTACGGCGTGGGCCCGACTTCGTAGGCCTCTTCGGCGCGACGCAGCGCCCGCAGCAGGGCGTCCTGCTCAGCAGAGCTGACCGGGCCGAAGTACTGCTGGGCGACCTCGTGCCGGACCTGCGAGATCCGCTCCAGCGCGCCGTGCCCGGCGGCCGTCAGCACCAGGCGCACCGCCCGGCGGTCGGAGGGGTCGGGGGTGCGGGCCACCAGGCCGGCCTCCTCCAGGGCGTCGACCACGGTGGTCGCCGAGCGCGGCGCGATGTGCAGGCGCTCGGCGAGCTCGCTCAGCCGCATGGTCTCGGCGCTCTCGCAGCCCGGCGCGTGGGCGAGGGTGCGCAGCGCGCGGGCCTGGGCCGGGGTGATGCCGTACGGCTCCAGCCGCTGCATGGTCCGTCGGCGGATCCGCTTCATCGCCCGGGTGAGGGCGTCGGCGAGTTCCGCGGCGGTGTCGGCGGGGCCGGGGGAGGTCATGGGCACAGGGTAGCGGTCGGCCCGGCGGCGCCCGGCGGGCGATCGGCCCGGCCCGGAAATATGTTGAGCTTGGCTCAGCATTCGAGTAGCTTAGGGTGCCCTAAGTCTTCCGCGCTCCGAGGAGTTCCGCCATGCCCCGTTCCACCGCCCGCGTCACCACCGACCGCCCCGGCCGCTACGCCAAGCAGCTCGCCGCCCACATGGGCCGCAAGGTCCCCGCCGACTGGTCCGAGGAGACCGGCCGCGGCACCCTCGCCTTCTCCGCCGGCCGGGCCGAGCTGGTCGCCGAGGACGGTGCGCTGCTGCTCGCCGTCGAGGGCGCCGAGGAGAGCCTGGACCAGTTGGAGGACGTGGTCGGCCGCCATCTGGTCCGCTTCGGCACCCGCGACGAGCTGGTGGTCGCCTGGCAGCGGGAGGACGGCCGGGCCGGCACCGTCCAGCGCCTGACCGGCGAGGAGGGCTGACCGGCCGCCGCTCAGTTCTGCCGCAGCGGCGGCATCGGCACCGGCACCGAGAACGCCGTCGCGCCCGCGCCGACCCCGCGCTCGCAGCTGTTCGGCGGCGCGGTGGTCACGCCCCGGGTGGAAGGCTTCTCGGCCGCCCAGAACATGAAGCCCAGCAGCCCCGCGCTGGCGCCCGCCCCGTTCGGCGCGGCGTTGCGCACCCAGGTGCCGGTGGCGTTCTGCACCGAGTTGGCGAAGTCGGTGCACTCCGGCCGGACCTGCGAGCCCTCCGCGATGTACAGGCTGCCGGTGAACTTGGCCGGCGCCAGCGGCGGGATCGGCGGGTTGTAGGTCGGCTTGCCGTCCAGGTGCTCCTGCCAGTTGGCGGTCGCGCCGGCCGCCGAGGGCTGGCGGTTCGGCACCATCGCGTTGGCGTAGTCCAGCACCGGGTTGCCGGTGGTCAGCCAGTGCGCGGTGGCGTACTGGTCGATGCCGATCAGCCACCGGTCGCCCGCCGCGACGTCGATGGTCAGCCGGGCGGCCGGGTCGGCGCCCGAGGCGTCGTACGGGTGGGCGGAGCGGTAGGCGTCCACGAAGGCCTGCAGGCCCGTCAGGTTCGGGTTGCTGCTGTTCTCGTAGTCGATCTCGATGCCCACCCCGAGCTTCGACGCCAGCGCCGCCGCCCGTTGGCCGAGCAGCGTGCCGTTCCGGGCCAGCGCGGTGTCCCAGTCGCCGGTGTAGGTGATGCCGCCGATGGAGAGCATCACCCGGATCCCGCGAGCCGTGAAGTAGTCCACCACCTGCTGGTTCATGCCCACCGGGACGCCCGCCGCGTTCCCCGCGTCGGTGGTGCCGTCCAGCAGCCGCAGCGGATTGACGAAGCTCAGCACCACCACGTTCACCGAGGGGCGGCCGTCGCCGCGGTCGACCAGCCAGTGGTTGGCGGCGTCGAACTCCGCCATGTCGCGGACCTTCGCCCAGGTGCAGGCGTCGTTGCTGCAGTGCCAGGCCCCGTAGACCTGCACCGGGGCGGCCGCGGCGGCCGCGCTCGGGGCCGGCAGCGCCGTCACCGCCAGGGCGAGCAGTGAGGCCGCCACCGAGAAACGCGTCATGGGCATGACTGGGGAACGCACATTCGCCTCCCGGCGATCGCGTGCTGCTGGGTGGGGAACAGGGTGCGCGCGAGCCGGGAGGGCGTCAATGCCCCGGGCGGAAACCCGCGCGGGGCCGGTCGGGCATGAGGCGCGGCAGCAGCCGGCGCAGGCCGAGCAGCAGCAGACCGGCGAGGCACCAGCTCGCGATCACGTCCAGCAGCCAGTGGAAGTCGCTCCACACCAGCCCGGCGCCGACCCCCAGGCAGAGGGCCGCGGCGGCCCACCCCACCGGCCGGGCCCGCCGCGCCGGCAGCACCCGGGCCAGCAGCAGCGCCGCCGTCCCGTACGCGATCGCCGAGGTCGCCGTGTGGCCCGACGGGTACCAGCCCCACTGGTCCGGGGCCAGCGGCAGGCCGAACGGGCCCGGCCGGGCGAACCAGGCCTTGGCCGGCACCACCAGCAGCGGGATCAGCACCGACGCCGCCACCGCCACCGGCAGCGGCACCCACCAGCGCGGCCGCCCGCCCCGCCGGCCCAGCCAGGCCGCCAGGCCCGCACAGCCCAGCAGCACCGGCACGGCCGGCACCCCGCCGCCCAGGTCGGACAGCGCCACACCCGCGTGGTTCAGCAACGTGGAGTGCAGCGCGCGGCGCACCTGCCGCACCGCGTCCCGCACCGCCGGGTCGATCCCCAGCAGCGGGCCGTCCACCGCCACCTGCCAGGAGATCACCACCAGCAGCACCGCGAGTGTCAGGGGCAGGACAGAAAAAGTCGGCCGCCCCGGAGCAGGGGGGAGAGCTCCGGGGCAGCCAAGGCGATCGCCGCACCGTGCGGCCCGGGGGGTGTGGGCGGGACGGCCGGTCGATCGGTCCAGTGCGCCCGCCTCGACGGCGGACGGCGGTGTGGGCAGTGGGTGAGCTTCGCTGTCCATCTGTGATGACAGTACGTCAAAGCCGGGTCGTGCCAACGGCCGACGGGCTTTCGTGCACAGCATCTTCACCACCGGCGGGGCAACCTCCACCCGGGTCGAACAGCAGAACGCGCGGGGGCCGGACGGGATCCGCTTCCGTCCGGCCCCCGCGCCGCTCAGGGGGTGTCTCCTGCGGCTCAGACGCCCGCGAAGGCCGACTCCAGGATGTCCAGGCCCTCATTCAGCAGGTGCTCCGGCATCACCAGCGGCGGCAGGAAGCGCAGCACGTTGCCGTAGGTGCCGGCGGTCAGCACGACCAGGCCCTCGGCGTGGCAGGCCTTCGCGATGGCCGCGGTGGCCTCCGCGTTCGGCTCCTTGCCGCCCGGCTTCACCAGCTCGACGGCGATCATCGCGCCGCGGCCGCGGACCTCGCCGATGATCTCGAACTTCTCCTGCATCGCCCGCAGGCGGCCCAGCATGATCTCGCCGATCCGCTGCGCCTTGCCGTTGAGGTCCTGCTCCTTCATGGTCTCGATGGCGCCCAGCGCGGCCGCACAGGCCACCGGGTTGCCACCGTAGGTGCCACCCAGACCACCGGTCTGCGCGGCGTCCATGATCTCGGCGCGGCCGGTCAGCGCCGACAGCGGCAGACCGCCCGCGATGCCCTTGGCGGTGGTGATCAGGTCCGGGACGATGCCCTCGTCCTCGCACGCGAACCACTGGCCGGTGCGGCAGAAGCCGGTCTGGATCTCGTCCGCGACGAAGACGATGCCGTTCTCCTTCGCGAACTCCACGATCGCCGGCAGGAAGCCCTTGGCCGGCTCGATGAAGCCGCCCTCGCCCTGGATCGGCTCGATGATGATCGCGGCGACGTTCTCGGCGCCGATCTGCTTGTTGATCTGCTCGATGGCCTGCTTGGCGGCCTCGGCGGCGGCGTTCTCCGCGCCCGTCAGCCAGCGGTACGGGTAGGCCACCGGCACGCGGTAGACCTCGGGGGCGAACGGACCGAAGCCCTGCTTGTACGGCATGTTCTTCGCCGTCAGCGCCAGGGTCAGGTTGGTGCGGCCGTGGTAGCCGTGGTCGAACACCACGACCGCCTGGCGCTTGGTGTAGGCGCGGGCGATCTTCACCGCGTTCTCGACGGCCTCGGAACCCGAGTTGAACAGCGCCGTCTTCTTCGCGTGGTCGCCCGGGGTCAGCTCGTTCAGCTGCTCCGCGACCGCCACGTAACCCTCGTACGGGGTCACCATGAAGCAGGTGTGGGTGAACGCGGCCAGCTGCTCGGTGGTCTTCGCCACCACGGCCTCGGCGCTGTTGCCCACGTTGGTGACGGCGATGCCCGAACCGAAGTCGATCAGGCTGTTGCCGTCCACGTCCTCCAGCACGCCGCCACCGGCGCGCGTCACGTACACCGGCAGCGTGGTGCCCACACCCGCGGCCACCGCGCCGAGCTTGCGAGACTGCAGCTCCTGCGACTTCGGGCCGGGGATCGCGGTGACCAGGCGGCGCTCCTGCGGGAGCGGCGTTGCAGCGCTCATCGTGTGTTCTCCAAGTTCTCAAGGCGCGGTAGTCGCAGGCTACGACCGGCCCCCCGGGCCGGGCATGCGCCACTCGGTACTGCTGCGCTGGACGAATTGTCCTGCGCGGCCAGTGGCCGAAGATCGGCTCCCGATCCCGGCCCCTCCACTACATTGGCCCCGGGTGTGTCGGTGGGACGGCGGAGCGGGTACGACCGCCGCCGACAACGTAGGAGGGGCCCGAAGTGGAACAGAACGACGCGAGAACCCAGCACACCCACCCCCACCTCCCGCCCCCCCGCGCCCCCTTCCACCTCCCCACCTGGGCCACCGCCCCCCGCCCCCCCGCCCCGCCCGGCGTCTACCGGCAGCACCACACGCCGTACGACGCGAAGAAGGCGGGCGACGCCGGGACGCCGGCGGGGCCGCTGGTGCTGCGGGCGGCGTTGAACCTGGTGGTGGCCGCGGTCCTCTACCCGTACGTGGTGGAACTGGAGGTGTGGCTGATCCAGGTGGTCGGACTCGGCGGGCAGCTCACCAGCGCCCTCGCGAACCCGCTCGCCCTGCTCCTCGGAGCGATCGCCGCCGTCCTGCTGATCTGGATCTTCGGCCGCATGGGCCGCTGGCGCGAAGTCGGCCGACGCTTCCTGCTGCCGCTCGTCTCGCACACCGTCACCGAAGTCCCGCCCGAGCCCGAGGCGGCGCCGGTGGTGGATGTGTGGGCGGAGTTTCGGCCGGCAGGAGAGGGGGTGCGGCGGCTGGAGCGGGAGCAGGTCGGGGACGTGGACTACGTGCGGCTGCACCAGGCGTGGCGGAGCGTGGGCGCGGACGCGGCCGGCCGGCAGGAGTTCGCCGCGCAGCTGGCCGCCCGCGGCGCGGCCGCCTGCGCGCACCCGTCCGAGCAGCGCGACCTGCCGGGCGGGCGGGCGGCGCGGCACGACCTGATGGTGCGCCAGGTGCGGCTGGGCGTCGCGCAGGACGTGCCGAAGAACCCGGCCACCCACCGCAACGCGGGCTTCGCGCTGGACCCGGCGTTGCTCGGCACCTCGCTGCTGGCGGTCGGCCCGGCGGGGACGGGCAAGACGGCGGCGCTGGCCCGTCCGGTGGCGGAGGCGCTGTGCCTGCAGGCGCTGGCGGGGGCGGCCTGCGCGGTGGTGGTGGGGGCGGCGGACGCGGATCTCGGCCCGGACGACTGGTACGACGTGGTGATCGCCCCCGGCGACCCGTCCGCCCCGTACGGCCTGGACCTGTACGGTGCGGCGCCGAACCCGGACGAGGCGGCGGCCCGGCTGGCCGACGCGCTGCTGCCGGACGAGCTGGCCTCGCGGGCGGAGAGCGCCCGGACGTCGATGCAGCAGGTGGTCGGCCCGTTCCGGGCGGCGTACGGCAGGTACCCCGGGGTGCGGGAGCTGCGCGGGCTCCTGGCCGGGGACGCGCAGGGGTGGGCGGAGCTCGCGGAGCGGCTGAAGAAGTCGGGGCGGGGGCCGGAGTTCGAGGCGGACGTGCAGCAGCGGGAGCGGATGCACGGCCGGGTGGACGACCCGGGCGCGCTGCTCGCCGACCGGCTGGCGCTGCTGGACCGCCCGGCGCTCGCACCCGGGTTCTCGGGCGGCCCGGACGCCAAGCCGGCGTTCGCGATGCGCGCCCTGGAGCACCCGCTGCGGGTGCGGGTGAAGCTGCCCGAGCGCAGTCACCCGGAGGCCGCCCGGATGCTGTCGCGGCTGCTGCTCGGCCAGTTCACCCAGGCCGCCGCCGACCGGAGCGACCGCGAGCTGTTCGCGGGGCTGGTGCTGGACGATGCGACCGCCGCCGTGGACGCGCAGACCGTCCGCGGCATCCAGCGGCTGCGCGGCGCGAACGCGGGCGTGGTGCTGCTGCTGCGCACGCTGTCGGACCTGCCGGAGGCGCTGCGCGCGCCGCTGTTCGGCGCGGTCGGCAACCGGATGGCCTTCCCCGGCATCGCGCCCTGGGACGGCCGGCTGTTCTCCGAGGCCTGGGGCACCCACCTGGTGCGGGAGACCGCCGTCACCCATACGCCGGACACCTCCGGCGGCACGATGCGCCGGGCCGGCCGGCTGGTGCGCAAGGCCCTGTCGGGGACGACCGCGCAGACCGAGTCGGTCACCACCCGGGACGTCGAGCGCCACCGCTGGTCGCCGTCCGACCTGGCGCACGCACTGCCGTCCGGCCACGCGGTGATCTCGCTGACCTCGGTGGCGGGGGAGCAGGTACCGCCCCTGCTGGTCGACCTGCGCCACTGACGGCGGCGGCCCGCGGTTGCGGAGCGGTCAGCGTTGGGTCACGGAAGGTACGGACCGGCGGATTTCGGCACTCCGGGTTGTCCGGAGCGTCCATAATGGGGGGAGAACCCTCACTCGCCCGGATCGCAACGGCGCGTCCAGGTCGAACCACCGAAGGTGCCATGCCCCCCACTCTCGCCTCCGTCGTCCGCACCAGCACGCTCCATCTGACGGTCCTGGCCGGCGCGGACCACCTGGAACGCCCGGTCCGCTGGGTGCACACCAGCGAGCTGGACGACCCCACGCCGTTCCTGGAGGGCGGCGAGCTGCTCCTCACCACCGGCATCAAGCTCGGCAAGAGCTCGGCGGGGTTGCAGGCCTACGTGCACCGGCTGGCGGACGCCGGCGTGGTCGGGCTCGGGCTGGGGGTCGGGCTGTCGCACACGGAGGTGCCGCAGGCGCTGGTGGACGCGGCGGCGCAGCGCGGGCTGCCGCTGCTGCGGGTGCCCGAGGCGACGCCGTTCATCGCGATCTCCAAGGTGGTCTCCGCCGCGCTCGCCGCCGAGCAGTACGAGGCCGTCACGACCAGCTTCGAGGCGCAGGAGGAGCTGACCCGGGCCGCGCTCGGCAAGGACGGCACCACCGCGATCGTCCGCCGGCTGGCCGCCCGGCTCGGCGGCTGGGCCGCGCTGTACGACGGGTCGGGCGCGCTGTCCGCGGTCGCCCCGGACTGGGCGGCCCGGCGGGCCGGCCGGCTGGCCGCCGAGGTGGACCGGCTGCGCCGCCGCCCCGCGCCGTCCAGCGCCGCGCTGCAGGGCCGGGCGGGGACGATCGACACCGCCGACGAGGACTACGTGGTGGTGCAGTCGCTGGGCGCGGACCGGCGCCCGCGCGGCTTCCTCGCGGTCGGCACCGAGGACCGCATCACCCCGACCGAGCGGTACGTGCTGAACGCCGCCGTCGCGCTGCTCACCCTCACCCTGGAGCGCTCCCGCGAGCTGCGGCAGGCCGAGGAGAAGATGGGCGCCGCGCTGCTGCGGATGGTGCTGGCCGGCGAGGTCGGCACCGCCCGCCAGGTGGCCTCCGGGCTGTTCGGCGGCCTGCCCGAGGGCACCGTCCGGGTGCTGGTGGCCGCCGCGGGCCCGGGCCCCGAGGCCGCCGAGGCGCTCGGCGAGCTCGGCGACCGGGCCGAACAGGCCGGCGGCAAGGTCGGCGAGAAGCTGCTGGTGGCCCGGGAGGACGGCGCGCACGGGCCGCGCCTGATGGTGCTCGCCATCGACAACGGCTCGGTGCACCGGGCCTGCCTGGGCGCCGTCGAGGAGCACGAGGGCCTGGCGCTCGGGGTGTCCGCCCCGGCCGCGCTGGAGGACGCCGGCACCGCGCACGCGCAGGCCGAGCGGGCCCTGGCGGTCGCCCAGCGCGGCGGCCGCCGCACCGTCGACCACGAGGAGGTCGGCGCCGGCTCGCTGCTCCCGCTGCTCGGCGAGGAGGCCGTCACCGCGTTCGCCGAGGGCCTGCTGCGCCCGCTGCGCGAGCACGACCGCACCGCCCGGGGCGACCTGGTGGCCTCGCTGCGGGCCTGGCTGTCGCGGCACGGCCAGTGGGACGCGGCCGCCGCCGACCTGGGTGTGCACCGGCACACGCTGCGGTACCGGATGCGCCGGGTCGAGGAGCTGCTGGGCCGCTCGCTGGACGACACGGACGTGCGGATGGAGCTGTGGCTGGCGCTGCGGGCCGGCGAGGACTGACTCCGGCCCCGGACGGGCCTGTCCTGTCCGTAGAAATCGACCGGCTGCTTTCCACCCGTCCGTCCAATCGGAAAGCCGTCCCCCTCCCCCTACCGTGAACGGGAAAGCGAAGTCTTCGAGGGAAGGGGCCGGTGCGACCGTGACCACCACGTACGAGTTCTGGTTGGCCGGGCGGCGGGCGAGCGGCGAGACGGACTTCGAGGTCCGCCACCCGCACGACAACAGCCTGGTGGCGAAGGTCGGTGTGCCGACCGACGCGCAGGTCGAGGAGGCCGTCGCGGCCGCCGCCGCCGCGGTTCCGGTGTTCGCCGCGACCCCGGCGCACGTGCGCGCCGCCGCGCTGGACCACGTCGCCAAGCGGCTGACCGAGCGCACCGAGGAGATCGCCCAGCTGATCACCGCCGAGAACGGCAAGCCGATCAAGTGGGCGCGCGGCGAGATGGGCCGTGCCGTGTCGGTGTTCCGCTGGGCCGCCGAGGAGGCCCGTCGCACCAACGGCGAGACCATGCGCCTGGACACCGACCCGGGCGGCACCGGCCGCTACGCGCTGGTGCGCCGCTTCCCGCGCGGCGTCGTGCTCGGCATCGCGCCGTTCAACTTCCCGCTGAACCTGGTGGCCCACAAGCTGGCCCCGGCGATCGCGGTCGGCGCGCCGATCATCCTGAAGCCCGCCCCGGCCACCCCGCTGTCCGCCATGGTGCTGGGCGAGATCCTGGCCGAGACCGACCTGCCGGCCGGTTCCTGGAGCATCCTGCCGGTCGAGAACGCCAAGATGCCCGCGCTGGTGCAGGACAAGCGCCTGCCGGTGATCTCGTTCACCGGTTCGGACAAGGTCGGCTACCAGATCATGGACTCGGTGCCGCGCAAGCACGTCACCCTGGAGCTCGGCGGCAACGCCGCGGCCGTGGTGCTGGCGGACTGGAGCTCCGAGGCGGACCTCGACTGGGCCGCGAGCCGGATCGCGCTGTTCGCGAACTACCAGGGCGGCCAGTCCTGCATCTCGGTGCAGCGGGTGATCGCCGACGCGACCGTCTACGACCGCCTGGTCGAGAAGGTCGTCGCCAAGGTGCGCGCGCAGGTCACCGGCGACCCGCGCGACGAGGCCACCGACGTGGGCCCGCTGGTGGACGAGAACGCCGCCAAGCGCGTCGAGTCCTGGATCGAGGACGCCGTCGCCAAGGGCGCCAAGCTGCTCACCGGCGGCAAGCGGGACGGCGCGGCCGTCGAGCCGACCGTGCTCGCCGAGATGCCGGCGGACGCCATCCTGGCGAAGTCCGAGGTGTTCGGCCCGGTGCTGTCGCTGCACAAGGCCGCCTCCACCGAGGAGGCCTTCGCGATGGTCAACGACTCCGACTTCGGCCTGCAGGCCGGCGTCTTCACGCACGACGTGCAGACCGCCTTCCGCGCCCACCGCGAGCTGGAGGTCGGCGGCGTGGTGATCGGCGACGCGCCGTCCTACCGCGCCGACCAGATGCCGTACGGCGGCGTGAAGGACTCCGGCGTGGGCCGCGAGGGCGTCCGCTACGCGATGGACGACTACACCGTCGAGAAGGTCATGGTGCTGACCGGCCTCGACCTCTGAGCAACCCCCTCCGACGCCCCGTCACCGCAGCAGCGGCGGCGGGGCGTCGGCCTGCCCCGGTGCGGGCCCGCCACCGCCCGGAAGGCCCGGGCGTGGCGGCGACCACCCGGCGGCACAGGCCACAATTGGGGGCATGAACTCGCTCGCCCATCCGCAGCTGCGCTTCACCCCGACCGTCGCCGACCCGGACGGGCCGCGGGAGTTGGTCATCCTCGGCTCGACCGGTTCGATCGGCACCCAGGCCATCGACGTGGTGCTCCGCAACCCCGACCGGTTCAAGGTGGTCGCGCTGTCCGCCGCCGGCGGCCGGGTGGAGCTGCTCGCCGAGCAGGCCGTCGCGCTGGGCGTGCACACCGTCGCGGTGGCCGACCCGGCCGCCGAGCGCCCGCTGCGCGAGGCGCTGGCCGCCAAGGCGCAGGGCGCGCCGCTGCCGCAGGTCCTGGCGGGCCCGGACGCGGCGACCGAGCTGGCCGCCGCGGAGTGCCACTCGGTGCTCAACGGCATCACCGGCTCGATCGGCCTGGCCCCCACGCTGGCCGCGCTGCGGGCCGGCCGGGTGCTGGTGCTGGCCAACAAGGAGTCGCTGATCGTCGGCGGCCCGCTGGTGAAGGCCGTGGCCCGGCCCGGCCAGATCGTGCCGGTGGACTCCGAGCACGCCGCGCTGTTCCAGGCGCTGGCCGGCGGCACCCGCGCCGAGGTCCGCAAGCTGGTGGTGACCGCCAGCGGCGGCCCGTTCCGCAACCGCACCCGTGAGCAGCTGGCCGGCGTCACCCCGGCCGACGCGCTGGCGCACCCGACCTGGGCGATGGGCCCGGTGGTGACGATCAACTCGGCGACCCTGGTGAACAAGGGCCTGGAGGTGATCGAGGCGCACCTGCTGTACGACGTGCCCTTCGACCGGATCGAGGTCGTCGTCCATCCGCAGTCGGTCGTTCATTCGATGGTGGAGTTCGTGGACGGCTCCACGCTGGCCCAGGCCAGCCCGCCGGACATGCGGATGCCGATCGCGCTCGGCCTCGGCTGGCCCGACCGGGTGCCGGACGCCGCCCCCGGCTGCGACTGGACCAAGGCCGCGACCTGGGAGTTCTTCCCGCTGGACAACGACGCCTTCCCGGCCGTCGAGCTGGCCCGCGAGGTGGGTACGCTCGGCGGGACCGCCCCGGCGGTCTTCAACGCCGCCAACGAGGAATGTGTGGACGCTTTCCTGAAGGGCGCACTGCCCTTCACCGGAATCGTGGACACTGTGGCGAAGGTGGTCGCCGAACACGGCACACCCCAGTCGGGAACTTCGCTCACGGTGGAGGACGTACTCCACGCGGAGAGCTGGGCCCGTGCCCGGGCCCGCGAACTGGCGGCCGGCTAAGCGGTAGGACGACGGAGGCGACGCGGTGGACAAGCTGATGTGGGTGCTGGGCGTCCTGATCTTCGTGGTCGGGTTGCTGTTCTCGATCGCCTGGCACGAGCTCGGCCACCTCTCCACCGCGAAGCTGTTCGGCATCCGGGTGCCGCAGTACATGGTCGGCTTCGGCCGGACCATCTGGTCGACCAAGCGGGGCGAGACCGAGTACGGCCTCAAGGCGATCCCGTTCGGCGGCTACATCCGGATGATCGGCATGTTCCCGCCCGGCGCGGACGGCCGGATAACGAAACGCTCCAGCTCGCCCTGGCGGTCGATGATCGAGGACGCCCGGGAGGCCTCCTACGAGGAGATCCAGCCCGGCGACGAGACCCGGCTGTTCTACACCCGCAAGCCGTGGAAGCGCGTCATCGTGATGTTCGCCGGCCCGGGCATGAACCTGATCCTGTCGATCGGCCTGTTCCTGACGCTGTTCATGGGCATCGGCGTCCAGCAGTCGGTGCCCACCGTGCAGTCCGTCAGCGAGTGCGTGGTGCCGGTCAGCCAGAAGAGCGACACCTGCAAGCCGGAGGACCCGAAGTCCCCGGCCAACCTGGCGGGCCTGCGGGCCGGCGACACCGTGCTCACCTTCGGCGGGGTGCCGATCCACGACTACCCGCAGCTGTCCGGCCTGATCCGGGACTCGGCGGGCAAGCAGGTCGCCATCGAGGTCCGCCACAAGGACGGCAGCCTCGCCACGCTGAACGCCGGCATCACCACCAACACGCTGCAGGCGCTGGACAAGGACAACAACCCGGTCAAGGGCGAGACCGTCACCGCCGGGTTCCTCGGCATCACCCCCGCCACCGGCGTCCACCACATGTCGCTCGGCGAGAGCGTCGACCAGATGGACTCGATGGTCCGGCACAGCGTCGAGTCGCTGAGTCAGCTCCCCGGCAAGATCCCCGGCCTGTGGCACGCCGTGGTCGACGGCGCCCCGCGCGACACCGACTCGCCGATCGGCATGGTCGGCGCCGCCCGGCTCGGCGGCGACGTCTTCGCGATGGACCTGCCCGCCACCCAGCAGCTCGCGTTCTTCGTCCAGCTGCTGGCCGGCATCAACCTGATGCTGTTCCTGTTCAACATGCTGCCGCTGCTCCCGCTGGACGGCGGCCACATCGCCGGCGCCCTGTGGGAGTCGCTGCGCCGCGGCCTGGCCCGGGTGCTGCGCCGCCCCGACCCCGGACCGTTCGACGTGGCCCGGCTGATGCCGCTGGCCTACGTGGTCGCCGGGGTGTTCATCTGCTTCACCGTCCTGGTGATGGCCGCCGACATCGTCAACCCCGTTCGCCTCAACTAAGGGTCTCCCCCCGCGGCCGAGTGTGCTCCGCCACCCGGCCGTGCCGTACCGTTGGACGCCGGGCGCGCCGGTTGCGGCGCGCGTCGGCTCACCGAATTTCTGCAGAGGAAACACTGCGCACATGACCGCGATCTCGCTCGGTATCCCGTCCCTGCCGCTCAAGCCGCTGGCCAAGCGCCGGTACTCGCGGCAGATCATGGTCGGCAACGTCCCGGTGGGCGGCGACGCGCCGGTCTCCGTGCAGTCGATGACCACCACGCTGACCTCCGACGTCAACGCGACGCTCCAGCAGATCGCCGAGCTGACCGCCTCGGGCTGCCAGATCGTCCGGGTCGCCGTCCCCTCGCAGGACGACGCCGACGCGCTGCCGATCATCGCCAAGAAGTCGCAGATCCCGGTGATCGCCGACATCCACTTCCAGCCCAAGTACGTGTTCGCCGCGATCGACGCCGGCTGCGCCGCGGTGCGCGTCAACCCGGGCAACATCAAGGCCTTCGACGACAAGGTCGGCGAGATCGCCAAGGCCGCCAAGGACGCCGGCGTGCCGATCCGGATCGGCGTCAACGCCGGCTCGCTGGACAAGCGCCTGCTGGAGAAGTACGGCCGGGCCACCCCCGAGGCGCTGGTGGAGTCCGCGCTGTGGGAGTGCTCGCTGTTCGAGGAGCACGACTTCCGCGACATCAAGATCTCGGTCAAGCACAACGACCCGGTCGTGATGATCAACGCCTACCGCCAGCTCGCCGCGGCCTGCGACTACCCGCTGCACCTGGGCGTCACCGAGGCCGGCCCCGCCTTCCAGGGCACCATCAAGTCCGCCGTGGCGTTCGGCGCGCTGCTCGCCGAGGGCATCGGCGACACCATCCGGGTCTCGCTGTCCGCGCCGCCGGCCGAGGAGATCAAGGTCGGCAACCAGATCCTGGAGTCGCTGGGCCTGCGCGAGCGCGGCCTGGAGATCGTCTCCTGCCCGTCCTGCGGCCGCGCCCAGGTGGACGTCTACAAGCTCGCCGAGGAGGTCACCGCCGGCCTGGAGGGCATGGAGGTGCCGCTGCGGGTGGCCGTCATGGGCTGCGTCGTCAACGGCCCCGGCGAGGCCCGCGAGGCCGACCTGGGCGTCGCCTCCGGCAACGGCAAGGGCCAGATCTTCGTCAAGGGCCAGGTGATCAAGACCGTGCCCGAGTCGAAGATCGTCGAGACCCTGATCGAGGAGGCCATGAAGCTGGCCGAGCAGATGCAGGAGGAGGGTGTCGAGTCCGGCGCCCCCGTCGTCGTGGCCGCCGAGTGACGGTCTGAACTTCCCGGCGGGACCGCCCCCTTCGGCGGTCCCGCCCGCTGCGAGAGGTGCCTCCCGTGCTCGATCGAGGTGTGATGCTGCCCGGCCCGTTCCAGGTCGCCCGGGCGCTGGCCGCAACCCGCGTGCTGGAGACGCCCGACCTCGACGAGGCACTGGAGGTCCTGCACCGCGACCCGGTCGCCAACGCCTTCGTCGCCACCCGGGTGGAGGCCGTCGGCCTCGACCCCTGGCGGCTCGGCGGCGAGATGTGGGGCTGGCACGACGCCGACGGACGGCTCGACGCGCTCTGCTACGCCGGCGCCAACCTGGTCCCCGTCAACGCCGGCCCCGAAGCCGTCCGCGCGTTCGCCGAACGCGCCCGCCGGCAGGGCCGCCGCTGCTCCTCGATCGTCGGCCCCGCCGAGCCCACCGCCGCCCTGTGGGCGCTGCTGGAGCGCTCCTGGGGCCCCGCCCGCGAGGTGCGCGGCCACCAGCCGCTGATGGCCACCTCCACGCCCGTCACCGAGGTCGCCCCCGACCCGCTGGTGCGCCGGGTGCACCGCAGCGAGATCGAGGCGCTGATCCCCGCCTGCGTCGCGATGTTCACCGAGGAGGTCGGGATCTCCCCGCTGGCCGGCGACGGCGGCCTGCTCTACCAGGCCCGGGTCGCCGAACTCGTCACCTCCGGACGGTCGTTCGCCCGCTTCGACGAGCACGGCAAGGTCGTCTTCAAGGCCGAGATCGGCGCCGTCACCGCCGGCGCCTGCCAGGTCCAGGGCGTCTGGGTGGCGCCCGAGCACCGCGGCAAGCGGCTGTCCGAAGCCGGCATGGCTGCGGTCGTCAACACCGCCCTCGCCGAGATCGCCCCCGTGGTGTCGCTGTACGTCAACGACTTCAACCTGCGCGCCCGCGCCGCCTACCGCCGGGTCGGCTTCACCGAGGTCGGCTCGTTCATGAGCGTGCTGTTCTGACCGGACGTCAGGGGCGGGACGGGTCGCGCAGCGGCAGGTGGGCGCCCATCACCGCGTACGGGCGGGCCGTGTTCGGGAACCGCACCGCCGGCGCCAGATCCCGGTAGCCGAGCGAACGGTACAGGCGGCGCGCCGGGGTCTCCGCGTCGATCGCCGACAGGATCGAACGGTCCAGCCCGGAGAGCCCGCACAGCGCGCGGATCAGCCGGGTGCCCACCCCCAGGCCCTGGAACTGCGGCAGCACGTGCAGCTCCGTCACCGCGAACACCCCGTCCAGCCAGTCCGCGTGGCCGCGCGCCGCCAGGTACGGCTCGATCACCGTCGACCACCAGTGCGTGCGCTGGTTCGGCATCCCGTAGCCGAACCCGACCAGCCGGCCCTGCGCCATCGCGCCCAGCGCCACCACCCCCGGCTGCAACGCGTGCCGTCCGACGATCGGCAGCCGCACCGCCACCTCCTGCGGCCCCAGCCCGAACGCGACCGCCTGGACCTCCAGCACGGCAGGCGCCCACGCCGCCAGGTCGATGGCCTCGATCGTCACCCCGGTGCGCTGCTCCATGAAGCGGGACGTTACTACCTGCCGTCGCGGGCAGCCGCGCGGCCCGTCCTCACAGCCAGGCCGCGAACTCCAGATGGAGCTCCGCGCCCGCCGCGTCGCCCCGGGCCAGCTCCGCCAGCGCGATGTCCACGGCCCGCAGCAGCGTCCAGGCCCGCACCCGGTCGGCGGGCAGCTCCACCGCCTCCGCGAGCTGCGCGAGGCGGCGGCGGGCCGCGCCGCGCGGGCCCGGGGCGGCCGCCAGGGTCTCCACCCGGTCCAGCACCAGCCGGGCCAGGTCGAACGCCCGGTCGCCCACCACCGGCCGCGGCGCGACGGCCAGCCACGGCGCGCGGTCGGCGGCCAGCACCCGCCCGTGGTGGAAGTCCCCGTGCAGCAGCCACCCGTCGCCGTCGGCGGCCAGCGCCACCGCCTCCAGCGCCTCGTCCACCAGCGGCCCCGCGTCGGCGGCGCCGGGCAGCGTCCGCCGCTCGGAGATCCGCCGCTCCAGCTCTCCGGCGTGCTCGGCGAGGGGGCGGAAGGCGTGCCCGGCGGGCGGCCGCACCCACAGGCGGCGCAGCAGGCTGGTGGCCTCCAGGGTCGCCTTCGCCTCGGCCAGCGAACGCAGCGGGATCTCGCCGTGCAGCCGCTCCAGCAGCAGCGTCCCGTCGGCCTCGGCCAGCAGCAGCACGGCCCCGCGCCCGGCCCAGGCCCGCAGCGCCGCCGCCTCGCCCGCCGCGTCGGCGGACGGCCGCAGCGCCTTCATCGCCACCGGCGTGCGGTCCTGTGCGCGGTACGCGTACCCGACCACGCCGCTGCGGCCGCCGGGCTCCGCGACCCGCTCCAGCACCAGGCCCCAGTCGGCGGTCCGCTCCCCGAACCGGGCGGGCAGCCCGGCCAGCCACGCCGCCTCGGCGGGATCGCCTCCCGTCCGAACGGCTTCGGCCAGACGCGCGGGGACGGTGAACTGCGGGGGCTGTGCGGACATACCGCCCATCATCGCGCAGAGCGGCTAGGAGGCCGAGGCGGACGGGCCGGGGTCGGGGGCGGTGAGGCCGGGGAGAGCGGGGAGGTCGGCGCCCCAGTGGGCGGCGCGGAGGGCGGCCTCGCGCAGGGCGGCGGCGGCCTGGGGGCGCACGGCGGCGGTGGCGCACAGTTCGGCGTAGGCGGCGGTGAGCTGGGTCTCCAGGTGGGCGGCGAGGCGGGCGGCGCCGGCGGCGTCGTCGACCGGGAACGGCAGCCGGTAGCCGGGGGCGGCGGCGGTGGGGGAGGCGCCGGCGGTGGTGAGCAGGCGCTGCCAGGCGTCGCGGCGGGACTGGTGGGCGGCGTACGCGGCGCGCCCGTTCTCGCGTTCCGGGCCGGTCGGCAGGAACGCGCCCACCACGCCGTAGCCGTAGACGGCGGCGTGCTCGGCGGCCAGCACGGCCTGCAGGGCGCCGGCGTCGGCGGCGGGCAGGGCGGCCGGCGGGGAGGGGAGGTCCTCGGCGACCGGTCCGGTGTCGCCGAGGGCGGCGGCGTGCGCGGCGCCGGAGGCGGCCACCGAGGCGAGCGTGCCGGCCAGCGCGGGGGAGGCGGCGGCGAGGTCGGCCAGCCGGAGGCCCGCGGTGCGGCGTTCGGCCGCGGCCAGGTCGGCGACGGTGCGCGCGGCGGCGGGGGCAGTGGGGGAGGCGGAGGTGGCGGGCAGTGACCGGGCGAGCGCCTCGCGGTGCTGGAGCAGGTCGTCCCGCAGGTCGCCGAGCCGCCCCGCGTCGGCGGGGGCCGGGGCGGCGGCGAGCACCGCGTCGTACTCGGCGAGCAGCGCGTCGGTGGCGGCGAGTTGGCGCAGTCGCAGCGGCCGGTCCGGGTCCTCGGCGGCCGGGCGGGCGGCCGTCCCCGGGCCGGAGGTGCAGCCGGACAGCAGGGCGAGCGCCCCGAGGGCCAGGACGGACCGCCGGGTCGGCGCGGGCATCGGCACTCCAGCGTGTTCGTGGGGCCGGACGCCCCCGTCGGGAGAAGCAGGACCGGTGCCGGGCGCTGCCCGGCCGAGGCTCGGACAGTACCGGGCGGCTGTGACGTTGCTCGCAGGGGGGTGGCCCCCGCCCGGGTCGGAATCGGCGGTTCGGGGGTGGACCGGATAGGCTTCGCCCTGAGTTAGCACCTACGACAACAGCAGACGCGGCCGAGGAGTCACCCGGATGAGCACCACCCCAACCGACCGGCTGCGCACATTGCTGGAGCCGCTGGCAGCCGAAGCCGGGTTGGACCTCGAAGAGGTCAAGGTGACCCAGGCCGGCAGCCGCCGCCAGGTGCAGATCGACGTGGACGCCGACGGCGGCGTCGACCTGGACGCGATCGCGGAGTTCTCCCGCCTGGTCGGCCAGGCGCTGGACGAGTCGGACCTGATGGGTGACGCCCCGTACCTGCTGGAGGTCGGTTCGCCGGGCGCCGAGCGCCCGCTGAACGAGCCGCGGCACTGGCGCCGGGCGACCGGCCGGCTGGCGGCGATCAAGCTGGTGGACGGCGCGGAACTGACCGCGCGGGTGCTGGAGAGCGACGAGGACGGCGCGCTGGTCGAGGTGCAGCCGGTGAAGGGGCGCGGCCGCCCCAAGGAGCGCCGACTGGAGTTCGCGGAGATCGCGCGGGCCCGGGTGCAGGTCGAGTTCAACCGCAAGGACGAGGAACTGCTCGACGCCGCCGCCGACATCGCGGACACGGACGAAGAGGAAGAGGAGGCGTAATCGTGGACATCGACATGAGTGCCCTGCGCGGGCTGGTCACCGAGAAGGGCGTGCCGTTCGACCTGCTGGTCGAGTCGATCGAGTCGGCCCTCCTCATCGCGTACCACCGCACCGAGGGCTCCCGCCGCCGCGCGCGGGTGGAGCTGAACCGCAAGAGCGGCCACGTGACGGTGTGGGCGCTGGAGGACGCGGCCGAGCTGGACGAGGGCGTGGAGCCCAAGGAGTTCGACGACACCCCGAGCGGGTTCGGCCGGATCGCCGCCTCCACCGCCAAGCAGGTCATCCTGCAGCGGCTGCGGGACGCCGCGGACGACAAGACCTTCGGCGAGTACGCCGGCAAGGAGGGCGACATCGTCACCGGTGTCGTCCAGCAGGGCAACGACCCGAAGAACATCCTGGTCGACATCGGCAAGCTGGAGGCCATCCTGCCTCCGCAGGAGCAGGTCCCGGGCGAGGACTACCGGCACGGCACCCGCCTGAAGTGCTACGTGGTGGGCGTGCGGCGCGGTGTGCGCGGCCCGTCCGTCACCCTGTCGCGGACCCACCCCAGCCTGGTGAAGCGGCTGTTCGCGCTGGAGGTCCCGGAGATCGCGGACGGTTCGGTGGAGATCGCGGCGATCGCCCGCGAGGCCGGCCACCGCACCAAGATCGCGGTCTGGTCGCGCCGTGCGGGCCTGAACGCCAAGGGCGCCTGCATCGGCCCGAACGGCATGCGGGTGCGCGGCGTGATGGCCGAGCTGCACGGCGAGAAGATCGACATCGTCGACTGGTCGGAGGACCCGGCCGAGATGGTGGCCGCCGCGCTGTCGCCCGCACGGGTGACCAAGGTGGAGATCGTCGACCTGGCCCAGCGGTCCGCCCGGGTGATCGTGCCGGACTACCAGCTGTCGCTGGCGATCGGCAAGGAGGGGCAGAACGCCCGTCTGGCCGCCCGGCTGACCGGCTGGCGGATCGACATCCGCCCGGACACCGAGGCCCCGGCCGAGTCCGAGTAACCAGAAGAGAAGCGCTGTCCCGAGCCCCCGGAATCTACTCGGGGGCGGTGAGTCCCCTCGGAGGGGTAGACTTGAACGTGTCTGGCCGGACGCATGTCCGCGCATGCCCTGAACGCACCTGCGTGGGCTGCCGCAAGCGGGCGGCCAAGCACGAGCTGCTGCGTGTCGTGGCGGGCGAGGGCGAGTGCGTCCCCGATCCTCGCGGCACACTGCCGGGCCGGGGCGCGTATCTGCACCCCGACCCGACCTGCCTCGACCTCGCGGTCCGCCGCAGGGCGTTCCCGAGGGCCCTCCGGGTCCAGGGCACGCTCGAACCCGGTGCCCTGCGGGAGTACGTCGGGGCAGGAGCAAGTCCGGCCGACGGTCAGTCGGCCCGCTGACGGGCCTCGCGCCCGGCAACACGCACCAGCGCACGGCAGTGGGTACGTCGCCGTGCGCCCCAAGGTCAGGTACCTCGCGAGATGGAAGTAGGTCGAGATTGCGATGAGCACTCGATGAGTACGCGATGAGTACGCCCATGAAGTAGCGACAGTCCGGCGGACGAATACCCCGGACGTATAGACAGGAGCGAAGTGGCTAAGGTCCGGGTATACGAACTCGCCAAGGAGCTTGGCTTGGAGAGCAAGGCCGTCATGGCCAAGCTCACCGAGCTGGGCGAGTTCGTGCGTTCGGCGTCCTCGACGATCGAGGCGCCGGTCGTGCGCAAGTTGACTGACGCTTTGGGAGCGACCCCGCCGTCCGGCGGCGCGTCCTCCGCGAAGCCTGGCCCGCGGAAGCCCGCGGCGCCCCAGCCGTCCGGCACCGCCGGTTCGGCCGCACCCAAGCCGGGTGCCCCCACCCCTGGCCCGCGTCCGACCGCGACGCCGGGTCCCCGTCCCACTCCCGCGCCCGCCGCGGGCTCGGCCGCGCCGAAGCCCGCCGGGGCGCCGACCCCGGGTCCGCGCCCGGCGGCCCGTCCGGCCGCTCCGGCCGCGCCCGCCCCGGCGGCCGAGTTCTCCTCTCCGGCTCCCGCCGGTGAGGCTCCGGCGCGTCCGGCCGCCCCGCGGCCGGCTCCGGCCAACCCCGCGGCCCGTCCGGGTCCGCGTCCGGCCGGTCCGCGTCCGGGCAACAACCCCTTCACCTCGGGCGGCGCGTCGGGCATGGCCCGTCCGTCCGCCCCGCGTCCGGGCGGTCCGGCCGGCGAGCGCGGCCAGCGTCCGGGTGCTCCGGGTGCGGGTGCTCCGCGTCCGGGTGCTCCGGCCGGTGAGCGCGGTCCCCGTCCCGGCGAGCGCGGTCCCCGTCCGGGCGGCCCGGGTGCGGGTGCTCCGCGTCCGGGTGCTCCGGCCGGCGAGCGCGGTCCCCGTCCCGCCGGCGCTCCGCGCCCCGGTGGTCCGGGCGCCGGTGCTCCGCGTCCCGACGGCATGCCGCGTCCGGCCGCTCCGCGCCCCGGTGCGCCGAGCCCGTCCGGGATGCCCCGTCCGAACCCCGGCATGATGCCGCAGCGTCCGGGCCCGCGCCCGGGTCCGGGTGCCGGTGCGCGTCCGGGTGGCCCCGGTGCGCGTCCGGGTGCTCCGGGTGGCGCCCGTCCGGGCTTCCAGGGCCGTCCGGCCGGTCCGGGCTCGCGTCCGGCCGGTGGCGGCTTCGGCGGCCCCCGTCCCGGTGGCACCGGTGGCGGCGGCTTCGGTGGCGGCGGCGCCCGTCCGGGTGGCTTCGGCGGTCGTCCCGGCGGCCCGGGTGCCCGTGGTGGCACGCAGGGTGCGTTCGGTCGCGGCCCCGGCGGCCGTCCGGCGCGTGGCCGGAAGTCGAAGCGCGCGAAGCGCCAGGAGTACGAGGCCATGCAGGCCCCGTCCGTCGGCGGTGTGATGCTGCCGCGCGGCAACGGTTCGACCGTTCGCCTGTCGCGCGGTGCGTCGCTGACGGACTTCGCGGAGAAGATCAACGCCAACCCGGCCGCGCTCGTCTCCGTCATGTTCAACCTCGGTGAGATGGTCACCGCCACCCAGTCGGTCTCCGACGCCACGCTGCAGCTGCTGGCGGACGAGATGGGCTTCGTGCTGGAGATCGTCAGCCGGGACGACGAGGACCGTGAGCTGCTGGAGTCGTTCGACATCGACTTCGGTGTCGACGAGGGCGACGAGGAGCAGCTGGCTCCGCGTCCGCCGGTGGTGACCGTCATGGGTCACGTCGACCACGGTAAGACCCGACTGCTGGACGCGATCCGCAAGACCAACGTGGTCGCGGGCGAGGCCGGCGGCATCACCCAGCACATCGGTGCCTACCAGGTGGTCACCGAGGTGAACGGCGAGCAGCGTCCGATCACCTTCCTCGACACCCCGGGTCACGAGGCGTTCTCCGCCATGCGTGCCCGTGGTGCCAAGTCCACCGACATCGCGATCCTGGTGGTCGCGGCCAACGACGGTGTCATGCCGCAGACGGTCGAGGCGCTCAACCACGCCAAGGCCGCCGGTGTGCCGATCGTGGTCGCCGTCAACAAGATCGACGTCGAGGGCGCCGACCCGACCAAGGTCCGCGGCCAGCTGACCGAGTTCGGCCTGGTGGCCGAGGAGTACGGCGGCGACACCATGTTCGTCGACATCTCCGCCCGCCAGGGCCTCAACATCGAGGAGCTGCTGGAGGCCGTGGTCCTGACCGCGGACGCCTCGCTCGACCTGCGCGCCAACCCGGAGCAGGACGCCCAGGGCATCGCGATCGAGGCCCACCTGGACAAGGGCCGCGGCGCCATGGCGACGCTGCTCGTCCAGCGCGGCACCCTGCGGGTCGGCGACTCGATCGTGGTCGGCGACTCCTACGGCCGCGTCCGCGCGATGCTGGACGAGAACGGCAACAGCCTCGCCGAGGCCGGCCCGTCCCGTCCGGTGCTGCTGCTCGGTCTGACCTCGGTGCCCCGCGCCGGCGACAGCTTCATCGTCGTCGACGAGGACCGCACGGCCCGTCAGATCGCCGAGAAGCGCGCCGCCCGCGACCGCAACGCCTCGATGGCCCAGCGCCGCGTCCGCGTGTCGCTGGAGGGCTTCGAGGCCGCGCTGGCCGCCGGCAACATCGAGAAGCTCAACCTCATCATCAAGGGTGACGTCTCCGGTTCGGTCGAGGCCCTGGAAGACGCCCTCGTCAAGCTGGACGTGGGCGAAGAGGTCGAGCTGCGCGTGCTGCACCGCGGTGTGGGCGCCATCACCGAGTCCGACGTGGACCTGGCGATGGGCTCGGACGCCATCATCATCGGCTTCAACGTGCGCGCCGAGGGGCGTGCCCGTACCGCGGCCGAGCGCGAGGGCGTCGACATCCGGTACTACTCGGTCATCTACCAGGCGATCGAGGAGATCGAGGCCGCGCTCAAGGGCCTGCTCAAGCCCGAGTACGAGGAGGTGCGCCTCGGCTCCGCGGAGATCCGCGAGGTGTTCCGCTCCTCCAAGTTCGGCAACATCGCCGGTGTCCTGGTGCGCGAAGGCATCATCCGCCGCAACACCAAGGCCCGCCTGCTGCGCGACGGCAAGGTCGTGGCGGAGAACCTCAACATCGAGGGTCTGCGCCGCTTCAAGGACGACGCGACCGAGGTCCGCGAGGGCTTCGAGGCCGGTGTCACGCTGGGCTCGTTCAACGACATCAAGATCGACGATGTCATCGAGACCTACGAGATGCGCGAGAAGCCGCGCGCGTAACGGCTGCTGACCGGGGTCGGCCGACGGGGTGCAGTAATCCCGTTGGCCGGCCCCGGCCGCGCTGTTAGGGTCCTGGCTGTCGGGAATCCTTCGAGGCCCCCAGGCCGGCCAGGCCTGTCATCACATGTACGTAGGTACTCTCACCTTCGACCTGCTCCTCGGCGACGTCCATTCGTTGAAGGAGAAGCGGTCGATCGTGCGGCCCATCGTGGCCGAACTGCAGCGCAAGTACAGCGTGTGCGCCGCAGAGGTCGGGAACCAGGATCTGCACCGCAGGGCCGAGATCGGCTGCGCGGTGGTGTCCGGCGACGCCGGGTACGTCAACGAGATCCTGGACAGCTGTGAGCGGCTCGTCGCCGGCCGCCCCGAGGTGATGCTGCTCTCCGCGAGGAGGCGCCACCACCACGACGACGACGAATGACCTGCGGGCGTCACCACTGTCACACCCGCATCGGAACCGGAGCGCCCACAAGGCTGGGCGCGGGCGGGTACGTTGGGGGGAGGGCCCCAGCCGGGTCGAGGTCATGACCCGGGTACCGCGCCCACTGCACGAGGAGGCAAGGCACGTGACCGACACCGCAAGGGCGCGCAAGCTCGCCGACCGCATTCAGGTGGTCGTGGCGGAGACCCTGCAGCGCCGGATCAAGGACCCGCGACTCGGGTACGTCACCATCACGGACGCCCGGGTGACGGGTGACCTGCGCGAGGCCACCGTCTTCTACACCGTCTACGGCGACGAGACCGAGCGGGAGTCCAGCGCGGCCGCGCTGGAGAGCGCCAAGGGCATCCTGCGCTCCGAGGTCGGCAAGCAGACCGGGGTGCGGTTCACGCCGACCCTGACCTTCGTCGCCGACGCGCTGCCGGACAACGCCCGGAACATCGACGACCTGCTGGACAAGGCGCGGGTCTCCGACGCCGCCGTCCGCACCGCCGCCGCCGGGGCCACGTACGCCGGCGACGCCGACCCGTACAAGGCGGCCCGCGACGACGACGAGGACGAGTGACCACGGCCGGGAAGCCGGCCGAGTCCGGTGCCGCGGGGGCGGTCTCCACTGCTGAGGTGGAGACCGCCCCCGCGGTGCTTCCGGGCCCGCGCACCGGGTCGTCCGCGCCCGACCCGGGGGCCCCGTTCGAGGCCGCCTGGGAGCGCGCCCTGGAACTGATCGCGGGCGCCGACGAGATCGACCTGATCTGCCACATCTGCCCGGACGGCGACGCGCTGGGCTCCGCGCTGGCCGCCGCGCTGGCGCTGCGGGGCCTCGGCAAGCGGGTGCGGGTGTCGTTCGGCGACGACCCGCAGATCATCCCCGAGTCGCTGTCCTTCCTGCCCGGGCAGGAGCTGATCGTCCCCGCCGACGCGGTGCCCGCCGCGCCCGCGCTGGTGCTGGCCTTCGACGCCGCCTCCGAGGAGCGGCTCGGGCTGCTGCGCGACAAGGCGTTCGCCGCCGCCGAGCTGGTGGTGTTCGACCACCACTCGTCCAACCCGGGCTTCGGCGGCGTCCGGCTGATCGACCCGTCCGCGCCCGCCACCGCGGTGCTGGTGGACGAGCTGCTGCGGCGGCTGCGCGTCCCGCTGGACCGGTCGATCGCGGCCTGCCTGTACACCGGCATCGCCACCGACACCGGCTCGTTCAAGTACCGGGCGACCACGCCGGCCACGCACGAGATGGCGGGGCGGATGCTGGCCACCGGGATCCGGCACGACCTGATCTCCCGGCAGCTGTGGGACACCACCTCGTTCGGCTTCCTGAAGGTGCTCGCCGGGGCGCTGGAGCGCGCCGTGTTCGAGCCCGAGGAGGCCGGCGGGCACGGGCTGGTGTGGACCTGGGTGCCGTACCAGGACCTGGCGCTGTTCGGGGTCACCGTGGAGGAGATCGAGGGCCTGATCGACGTGCTGCGCAAGCCCGCCGAGGCGGACGTGGCGCTGGTGCTCAAGCAGGACCCGGACGGCACCCTGCGCGGCTCCTGCCGCTCCCGGGGCGCGGTGGACGTGGCCGCGGTGTGCGCCCGGCTGGACGGCGGCGGGCACGTGTTCGCGGCCGGGTTCTCGGCCCGCGCCGGGGTGCCGGAGACGGTGCGGCGGTTCCGGGTGGCGCTGGCCGAGGAGAGTGCGCGTTAGGCTCGTCCGGTTCGGTGGACGGGGCTGCGACGGCGGCCGTGCAGGGATTGAAGCGGTAGAACGATGAAGCGTAAAGGGACGGGCCCCGACGGGCTGGTCATCGTCGACAAGCCGGAGGGCATCACCTCCCACGGCGTGGTCGCCAAGCTCCGGTGGCTGGCCGGCACCCGCAAGGTCGGGCACGCCGGCACCCTCGACCCGATGGCCACCGGCGTGCTGGTGATCGGCGTCGAGCGGGCCACCCGGCTGCTCGGGCACCTGATGCTCACGGCGAAGACCTACGACGCCACCGTCCGGCTCGGGCAGACCACCGTCACCGACGACCGGGAGGGCGAGGTCACTGCCTCCACCCCCGCCGACGCGGTGGCGCGGGAGGCGATCGACGCCGAGATCGCGAAGCTCACCGGCGAGATCATGCAGGTGCCGTCCAAGGTCAGCGCCATCAAGATCGACGGCAAGCGCTCGTACGCGCGGGTCCGCGAGGGCGAGGACTTCGAACTCGCCGCCCGGCCGACCACCGTGCACTCCTTCACCGTGCACGAGGTGCGCCCCGCGGTCGCCGAGGACGGCACGCCGGTGCTCGACCTGGACGTCACCGTCGAGTGCTCCTCCGGCACCTACATCCGCGCGCTGGCCCGCGACCTGGGCGCCGCGCTCGGCGTCGGCGGCCACCTGACCATGCTGCGGCGCACCAAGGTCGGGCCGTACTCGGTCGAATCGGCGCACACCGTCGAGCAGTTGGAGGAGAAGCTGGAGGTGCTGCCGATCGCGGAGGCCGCCGCCGCCGCGTTCCCCCGCTGGGACATCGACGCCGACCAGGCCAAGCTGCTCTCCAACGGCGTGCGGCTGCCCGCGCCCGGCCTCGGTGTGGACGGCCCGATCGCGGTGTTCGACCCGGACGGCCGCTTCCTGGCGCTGGTCGAGGAGCACGCCGGCAAGGCCAAGCCGGTCGCGGTGTTCGTCGGCTGACGCGCCGTCAACTGCCTTGGGCGGCCCCGGTGGAGAGGTTCTCCGCCGGGGCCGCCCGCGCGTTCCGGCGCAGCATCAGGCGCCAGTCGTTGCTGCGCAGGAAGCGGCCCGAGCGCTGCGGGTACTCGAAGTCGCACGGGCCCGCGTCGGTGAAGCCCAGGCGGGCGCACAGGGCGTTGGACGGGGCGTTGTCGACGGCGGGGAAGGCGTGCAGGACGCCGGGCGCGGCGGCGTCCGCGGCGGTGAGCGCCCGCAGCTCGGCCAGCATCAGGCGGCCGGCGGCGAGCGCGAGGCCGCGGCCCTGGAACTCGGGCAGCACGTTCCAACCGGTCTCGAAGACCTCCGCGCCGTGCCACTCCCGCCGGTGGTAGGCGATCGACCCGGCGGGGACGCCGTCGGCCAGCACCGCGAACATCACACCGCCCAGCGCGGGCAGCCCCAGGTAGCGGCGGTGGCGCAGCAGCAGCTGCTCCGGGCTCTCCGGGCCGCCGACGTGACGGCGCATCAGCGGCGTGTTGATGCGCTCCAGCAGGGCGAAGTGCGACTCGGACCAGGCAGCGAGGCGGACGTCCATGCCCGGATGCTGCCAGGCCGGCGGCCGCCCCGCCCACCGGTTTTCGGCGGCGGACGGGGCGTTGCGCGGCGTGTCGCCGGGGGCGCGCGAGGTGAACGGGTGTGGTGAGCGGGGCGCACGGGGTGCTGTGGGGCTGGTGGGGGGCAGGCTGACCGGCGGCCGGAACAGCGGCCGGTGTTCAGCTGCGGGAGGACGGGCGGGATGGGCGAGGGCGCGAGCGCCGGATTCGCGGGAGACCCGGCGCACGGGCTGCTGCGGATCCGGGACGTGCAGGGCCGGCTGTGCGGGCTCGGGTTCGTCGCCGACCGGCACGGCACGGTGGTGACCGCGCACGAGGCGGTGGCGGGCCTGCCCAGGCTGGTGCTGCACACCCCGGGCGGGCAGTCCAGGGTGCTCGGGCCGGAGAGCGTCGACCTGCTGCCGCAGCGCGGGCTGGCCCTGCTGCGCACCACCGCGGTCGGCGGGGTGCCCGGCCGCGCGCTGCCGATCGGCCGCGGCGAGCTCTCCGGCCCCGTCGTGGTGCCGCACCAGCGCTGGGAGGACGGCACGCCCGCGCTGGCCCGCGGCGAGCTGCTCGGCCGGGAGAACGGCCGCTGCGGCGACGGCGCGCAGACCCGCACCGTGCCCGGTGTGCTGCTGCTCGACCTCGCCGCCGCCCCGGTGGCCGGCGCGCCCGTGCTCGACCCGGACACCGGCGCCGTGCTGGCCGTCGTCGCCCCCCGGGTGCGCACCGCCGCCGCCGACGGGGTGGCCGCCGTCCCGCTGTCCGTCGGCGGCCCGGGCGGCGACGGCCCGCTCGGCGAACTGCTGGCCCGCAACGCCGCCGGCGTGCCCGCGTTCGGCCGCGCCCTCAACCTGGCCGGCGGACTGCGCCTGACCGCCGCCCAGCTCGACGCCGCCACCGCCGGGCCCGGCCGGATCACCGAACTCGCCGCCGACCGGGTCGACCGCCCCGACGGCCTCAGCGGCGAGGAACCGCAGGACACCCTGACCGTGCTGCTCGGCGACGCCGGCAGCGGCCGCACCACCGAACTCGCCGCACTCGCCGTCCGCCGGGCCGGCGCCGTCGAACCGCTGCCCACGCTCTGGCTGCGCGGCGCCGACCTGGCCCTCGGCGACCGCCCGCTCGACGACACCCTGCACCACCGACTCGCCGCCGCCGCACGGCAGTTGGGCGTCCCCGAGGCCGACCCCGCGGAGCTCGCCGAACGCTGCGCGGACGGCGGCCGCCCACTGCTGGTCGTCCTCGACGCGCCCGAGGAAGCACCGCTCGCCCTCACCACCCGCTGGCTGGACGGCGCACTCCAGTGGCTGCGCGACCACCGCGCCCGCGCCCTGGTCGCCTGCCGCCCCGACGGCTGGCAGCAGCTCGGCCCCTGGCGCGGCGCCGCCCGCGCACTGTGGCTCGGCCCGCTCACCGACGACGCCGCCGCCCGGGCCGGCCGCCGCTACGGACTGCCCGACTCCTTCCTCGGCCCCGCCGACCGCGGCCACCCGCTCGCCCTCCGCCTGGCCGGCGACCTGCGCGGCGCCGGAGTGCACGGCCCTGTCGCCGACCGCGCCGAACTCTTCGACGGCTGGTTCGACCTGGCCTGCCTGACCGTCGCCCGCCGCCTCGCGCACACCCCCGGCGGCCAGCGCCGCCACCGCCGCGGCGCCCCCGTCCCGCCCGGCGAGGACGCCCGCCGGATGCGCCGGCTCGCCGCCGTCGCCGCCGGCCGCCTGCACGAGGCCGCCCGGCTGATGCTCGGCGCGGGCGACGGGGCGCTGCCCGCCGAGGAGTTCGACCGGCTGTTCCCGGCCGCCGGCGGCTGGGCCCGGGCCGTCCACGAGGAACGCCTGCTGGTGCCCGCCGGAAGCGGCCACCGGGCGGGCCACGAGGAGTGGGGCGAGTGGCTGCAGAGCCTGCACCTGGACCTCGACGCCGCGCTGCGCCTGCTGCTCGCCGAGGACGAGGCCAACCAGGACGCCCGGGACGCCCGGGAAGCCCAGGACGCCCGGGACGCCCCCGGCGGCCCGGCGGCCCGCAACGTCCTGCCGCCCGCCGACCGGGTGAAGGACCGGCAGGGCGCCGTCGGCCGGGCCCGCGTCGGTGTGGTGGTCGGCGCGCTGCGCCGGGTCGGCGCGGCCCGCGGCGCCGGCGCGCTGGACGGCTGGCTGCACCGCATCCGGCTCGCCCTGGAACGCGCCGAACCCGGCGGCGACCCCGACTGGTGGGCCGCCCGGCTGCTCACCGCCGGCATCGCCGGCAGCCCCGACCCCGGCGCCCACCGCGAACTGCTCGAACTGCTCGTCGACCGGGCCGGCCGGGACGACCGCTTCGGCCCCGCGTTCTGGGCCGGCCTGCCACTGCCCGCCGCCGACCGGGTCGCCCTGCTCGGCCGGCTCGCCGACGGCCCCGCCGACCGCGCCCGCGCCGTCCGGGAGACCGTCGCGGAACTGCTCGCCGCCGACCCGCACACCGTGCTGCCCCTGCTGTGCGGCTGGTACCCGCACGCCGGGCGGGGCGCCGCCGACCTCGCCGACACCCTGCTGTTCGAGCACCGGGCGCTGGCCCTCGACGAGTTGACGGAGGCCCTGGTCGCCACCGCGCACCCGCGCACCGACGCGCTGCTCGGCCGGCTCGCCGAACGGGAGCCGTCCGCGCTGTGCCGCGCCGTCGACCGGTGGAGCCACGACCCGCGCCCCGAACGGCACGTCGCGGCCGCCGTCCACGCCCTGCGCACCGCCCCGCACGCGGGCGGCTCGGGCGCCCAGCTGCTGCGCCTCGCCGCCCGCACCCTGCTGGCCCGCGACGACGAACCGGCGCTGCACGGCGCGGCGCTGGCCCTGCTGGTGGGCGACCCGCAGACCCGCGCCGAACACCTGCCGGCCGCGCTGGCCGCCTACCGGGCGGGCGACCCGTTCCTCACCGAGGAGGTGCTGGGCGGCCTGGTCGAGGAGCACCCGTCCGAGGTGCTGGCCGCCGTCCGCGACCGGCTCGGGCAGCCCGGGGCGCGGGCCGGCGACGGACTGCGGGCGCTCGACCGGGCCGCCGACCCGGCCGTGGTGCGCTCCGGGGTGCTGCTCGCCGCCGAACTGCTGCGCGAGCGGCCCGAGCGGGCCGGGCAGGTCGCCGACCACCTCGACCGGCTGCTGGACGCCGGGCAGGACGGCCGCCCGCTGCTGCCCGCCGTGCTCGCCGCCGGCCCCCCGCAGCGCGCCCGCTTCGCGCCGGTGCTGGCCGCCCCCGGAA
Source organism: Kitasatospora sp. NPDC004531 (assembly GCF_053602195.1). Classification (NCBI taxonomy): domain Bacteria; kingdom Bacillati; phylum Actinomycetota; class Actinomycetes; order Kitasatosporales; family Streptomycetaceae; genus Kitasatospora; species Kitasatospora sp. NPDC004531. Next base: position 34,909 of record NZ_JBSGDD010000036.1, read on the forward strand.
ACGGCCGTGCGGGCCTGCTGGACGCCCTGCTGGCCGCCGAACGGGACCACCTGGTGCTGGGCGCCGTCGTCGAGGCCCTGGCGGCCCGGCACGCCGGCCACCCGCCGTGCCGGGTCCGCGAGTTGCTCCGCCGGATCGCCGACCGCTGGCCCGGCGCCGACGCCGTGCTGGTGCACTGCGCGGGCCGCTGGGCCGGTTTCGCCCGCCTGCTGGCCGACTGGCCCGCCGACGCCCCGCCACCCCCCGACGGGCCCCGGCTGACCAGGATGCGGACGCTCACCGACGCCGGCCGCGACCCGCAGTACGCCGCCGCGGAGGCCGAACGGCAGGTCGACCGCCCCGGCGGCCGTCTGACCGGTCACACCGGAGGCCTTCCGGTACCTGGGCAGGGTCGGTCGCATGGCACGCTATAGGGGTTCGGTTTCGGTCTTTCGAGTGCACCGGGTGTGCACACCGTAGGAACAAGGAGCGGTCAGGTGCAGCGCTGGCACGGCCTGGAGGAGATCCCCGGGGACTGGGGGCGCAGCGTCGTCACCATCGGATCGTTCGACGGGGTCCACCGCGGACACCAGTTGATCATCAATCGGGTGGTCGAACTGGCCGCGGAACTGGGGGCGAAGTCCGTCGTCGTCACCTTCGACCCGCACCCCAGCGAGGTGGTCCGCCCCGGCAGCCACCCGCCGCTGCTGGCCCCGCAGCCCCGGCGGGCCGAACTGGTCGAGCAGCTCGGCGTGGACGCCGTGCTGGTGCTGCCGTTCACCGCCGCGTTCTCCCAGGAGTCGCCCGAGCGGTTCGTTCGCACCGTGCTGGTCGACGCGCTGCGCGCGAAGGCCGTCGTCGAGGGCCCCAACTTCCGCTTCGGGCACCGCGCGGCGGGCAACGTCGACCTGCTCGCCGAGCTCGGCCGGGCCGACGACTTCGCCGTCGAGGTGGTCGACCTCAAGGTGCGCGGCGCCGCCGGCGACGGCGAGCCGTTCTCCTCCAGCCTGTGCCGCCGGCTGGTCGCGGCCGGCGACATGGCCGGCGTCGCCGAGGTCCTCGGCCGCCCGCACCGGGTCGAGGGCGAGGTCGTCCGGGGCGCCCAGCGCGGCCGCGAACTCGGCTACCCCACCGCCAACGTGGACACCGTCCCGCACTCCGCGATCCCCGCCGACGGCGTCTACGCGGGCTGGCTGACCGCCGACGGCGAGACCATGCCCGCCGCGATCTCGGTCGGCACCAACCCCACCTTCGACGGCACCACCCGCACCGTCGAGGCCTACGCCATCGACCGGGTCGGCCTGGACCTGTACGGCAAGCACGTCGCCGTCGACTTCCTCGCCTGGCTGCGCGGCATGGAGAAGTTCGACAGCATCGACGCCCTGCTGGAGCGGATGGCCGAGGACGTCAAGCGCGCCCGCGACCTCACCGAGCGCCCCTGACCCGCGGCACCCGGAAGCCCCCCGCGAAGAACCCTTCGCGGGGGGCTTTTCCGTCCGTGCTCAGCCGTGCTGCGGCGGCGGGTACCCGTAGCCGGGCGGCGGGGCCTCGTGCGGCGGCGGGTAGCCGTAGCCCGGCGCCGGCGGGCCCTGCGGCGGGTAGCCGCCCTGCTGCGGCGCCTGCGGGTACGGCTGCTGCGGCGGCTGCTGCCACGGCTGCCCGGCCGCCGGGTAGCCGCCCTGCTGCGGGTACTGCGGCGGGTACGGCTGCTGCTGCGGCGGCACGCCCTGCTGGGCCTGCTGCCACCCGCCCTGCTGCTGTTGTTGCTGCTGCCAGCCGCCCTGCTGCTGCGCCCGGGCGATGTCCTCGCCGACCAGCGCCGCCAGCTCGAAGTACGCGTCCCGGACCTTGGGCCGCATCATCGCCAGGTTGACCTCGGCGCCGGCCGCCAGGCTCTCGTCGAACGGCACCACCACGACGCCGCGGCAGCGGGTCTGGAAGTGCGCCACGATGTCCTCGATCTTGATCATCTTGCTGGTCTCTCGCACCCCCGAGACCACCGTGATCGACCGCTGCACCAGGTCCGCGTAGCCGTGCGCGGACAGCCAGTCCAGCGTGGTCGAGGCACTGGAGGCGCCGTCCACGCTGGGCGTGGCCACCACGATCAGCTGGTCCGCCAGATCCAGCACCCCGCGCATCGCCGAGTACAGCAGGCCGGTGCCCGAGTCGGTCAGGATGATCGGGTAGTGCTGGCCCAGCACCTGGATGACCTGGCGGTAGTCCGAGTCGTCGAAGGTGGTGGAGACCGCCGGGTCGACGTCGTTGGCGACGATCTCCAGGCCCGAGTTCGGGTCCTGCGAGGTGAACTGACGGATGTCCATGTAGTTGCGCACGTGCGGGATCGCCGTCACCAGGTCGCGGATGGTCGCCCCGGTCTGCCGCTTGATGCGGCGGCCCAGGGTGCCCGCGTCCGGGTTGGCGTCGATCGCGATGACCTTGTCCTGCCGCTCGCTGGCCAGCGTCGCGCCCAGCGAGGTGGTGGTCGTGGTCTTGCCGACCCCGCCCTTGAGGCTGATCACCGCGATCCGGTAGCAGGTCGTCACGGGGTGCCGGATCAGCTCCAGCTTCTGCTGCTTGCCGGCCTGCGCCGACTTGCCGCCGAACTGGAACCGCGACTGCTTCTGCACCTTCGGCTGGCCGCGCAGCAGCCGGTCCGAGGAGAGCTCGACGGCCGCGGTGTAGCCCAGCGCCGCACCGTGCGCCGCCGCCTGCGGACCGGGCTGCTGGAACTGCGCCGGCGCCTGCGGGGCGTTCTGCGGGCCCGAGTGCTGCTGGTACGCCGGACCCGGCCCCGGACCGGCCTGCGGCCAGCCGCCGGCCCGCGGGTCCACCGGCGGCTGCCCGGCCCACTGCTGCTGGCCCTGCTGCGGGTACGCCGGGGGCTGCTGCTGCACCGGCGGCTGCTGGCCCTGCTGCGGGTACGCCGGCGGCTGCGGCTGGTTGGGCCACGGCTGCTGCTGCACCGGGGGCTGCTGCACGGGCGGCTGCTGGCCCTGCTGCGGGTACACCGGCGGCTGCTGCTGCACCGGCGGCGCTTCCTGCACCGGCGGCTGCGGCTGCGCGGCCGCGAGCTCCACCGGGGGCTGCGGCTGCACCGGAGGCTGCTGAACGGGCGGCTGCTGCTGGACGGGAGGCTGGGCAACGGGCGGCTGGGCAACGGGAGGCTGCTGAACGGGGGCCTGCTGGACCGGCGGCTGCTGCTCCGCCGCGGGCGGCTGCGGCGCCGCCTCCGGAGCGGCCGTCACCGGCTGCGCCACCGGCGGGACCTGAGCCTGCACCGGCTGCGGCTGGGCCTGCTCGGGCACGGCCGGCGGCTGCTGCACGGGAGGCTGCTGCACCTCCGGCTGCACCGGCTGCTGCTGCACCGGAGGCTGCTGAACGGGGGGCTGCTGTGCCACCGGCGGCTGCTGGAGCGGCGGTTGCTGCACCGGCGGCTGCTGCTGGACGGGCGGCTGGGCCGGGCCGGGAGCGGCGCTCTGGGTGTACCAGGACGGAGGGGTGTAGTCCGGGGCATCGGACCAGTCATCGTCGTCCTCGGCCGCGTTGTCGCCGACGTAGACGCCGTCCCGATCGCTGCTCACTGGGGCTCCCTCGTTTTCGCCGACGTTGCTTCGGCGGTTGCCTTCGGGCAACAAGACTAGGCCGTGCAGGCGGCTCCGATGAAGGCGGAGCCCGACCTGACGGCAGATCGGAGCGGGTCGGCCGACCGGCGGGTCCCGCGGGGAACACCGCCCCCGTCGGACCCACCGGCCGGCCCGCCCGCGCGACGCGGCCCGCCGGCCGCACCGCGTCAGTCCATGCGGCGCGGGCCGCCCAGCACCTGGGTCTCGGCCTCGCCCGGATTGGTCATCACGTACTGACGGCGCATCCGGGTCGCCCACAGGGTGATGTGGTCGGGCATCGTCGGCAGGGTGTTCACGTCGCCCGGGGACAGCGACAGGATGCGGCCCACCAAGTCGGACTCCTGCGGCGACACCCGCTGCAGGCCGACCAGGTCGGCGGCGTTCAGCACCCGGCTCGCGTTCGGGCCCAGGTACGGCAGCACCGTCAGCGTGGTCTGCCACGGCGCCGCCGACAGCCGGCTGCGCGAGGGCCGCGCACCCAGGTCGCGAACCACCAGGACGGGGGACGCCACCGACGCGCCCTGCGCGCCCAGGCGGCCGACCTGGTGGATCGTCACGCACGGCTGCCCGCCGCCCGCGGCCTGCGCCATCGGCGCCCACGCCTGCGGACGGCCGGTCTCCACCGCGATCCGGGCACCGGTGGCGGCGGCGCGCAGCGCGATCAGCTGCGCCGTCCACATGCCGCCGACCAGCACCACGTCGTACTGGGTGGGCCGGAACAGCCCTATCACCGCGGGCTGCTGCTGCTGGTCGAGGCCGATCACCACGCCGTCGTCGCCGACCGGGAAGGACACCGCGGCGAGGTCCTCGACGGTCAGCACGTGCTTCTCCCGGCGCGGGCCGCGCAGGCCGAAGCCGGGACGGACCCGGACCCGGGGCTGCTCGGCCGACTGCGGGGCCTGGCCGGAGTAGGTCTGGTAGGCCATCAGGACGTCCCTCCCAGGGGCAGCGTGGCGAGCAGGCCCGGGCCGTGCTCCTGGTCGAGCCGGGTCAGCGCGGTGCCGGCGTGCTGGGCACGGGACTCCACCAGGCGGCCCACCTGGGCGATCTCGCTCTCGCTGCGCGCGGTCAGCCGGACGTGCCCGCTGAGCGCCACCGCGCCGCCCATCGCGCGGCTGGCGGTGACCGAGAAGGTGGAGGCGAACGCCGCCGGGGTGCTGGTGAGCTGGTTGACCAGCTCGGGTGCGGCGACCCGGCCGCCGCCGGCGCCGGGCCGGGTCAGCTCCGGCCACTTGGAGATCCAGTAGGTGGCGTGCCAGCGGTCGTCGATCCGGCAGAACTTCGCGGACTCCTGGGCCCGGCGCACGCCGACCCCGCCGCCGCCGGAGCCCTGACGGCCCGCCACCGCGACCGGGTTGGCGCACACCGAGATGGCCAGCGCCGCGATCAGCTCCCGCTCGTCCAGGACGGTCGCGGTGAAGCCGGCGCTGTTCAGCCGCCCGGCCAGCTGGTCGGTGACCCGCTGGAGGGCCTTGCGGGCGCCCTCCTCACCGCCGCCGCGCGCCAGCACGGCCGTGGAGGCCTGCTCCGGGTCGAGCTTGACGGCCACCCAGGTCAACCGCAGCGCGGGGGTGTTCACCCCTCCGGGGGCCTGCTGGTAGGCGCGCGCGGCCAGCGAGTGCTCCGGCAGGTACGGCGCGGGCGCCGGCTGGGTGTGCTGGATCAGCTGCACCGACTCCAGCGGGATGTCGTCGACCTGCAGCACCGAGCAGATGATGTCCAGCGGCAGCGAGGAGTTGGCGCGGCCGGGACGCAGCGGCTGGTCCTTGGACTGCACCAGCAGCACCGAGGTGAAGAACGTGCCGTCGCCGACCATGCCGGTCTCCCGGCGCAGCGGCCGGCCGTCGCCGAGGTCGGTCTCGATGGCGTGGGTGCAGGTGCTCAGCGCCGGCTCCAGCTCCATCACCGGCGCCAGCGCCGGGTCGGTGCCGGGCGGCGGAACGTTGTACTTGGCCTCCCGGCGACGGGAGTTGTACGCGGAGCGGACCCCGAGCGCCTCGCCCATGGTGCGGCCGCCGAGGCGCAGCAGCGCCACCACGACCAGGACCACGGCGGGCACCGCGAGCACCGCGGCCGTGAGCTTGTTGATCGACCAGCCGACCGCCACCAGGGCGACGGCGACCTCGAGTTGGACGATCTGCTTGAGTTCCAGGCGGCGGGCGAGCAGCCCGGGCCTGGGCAGCAGTCGCAGGCCCACCGGGCCGGTGGCCACCGGGGCCGCGGCGGTGCGGGCCCGCCGCCCGCCCTGGGCGTCCGGCCTCCGACCGTGCGAGGTGGAGCGTCGTCGTGCTGGAGCGGACTGGCTTGGCATCCCCCGAATTGCCCTCTCTGCTTCAGATGTGCCGTCAGATCCCCGTGCGGCCGCGGCTCTCGGGCCACCGGCCGCGGGCCGGGTCGACGGCCCGGATGGCGGACCGTCGGAGCCTACCCGTTACCGTACTCACCGTCTGCTGTCGCATCGTAGAGGGTTGACCGGTCCGGACGCCCGCCGGGTGGCAGACTCACGCACAGCACAAGCGCGTTGACACCCGCTGGTCGGGTCACACAGGGGAGACGGGGACGAGCATGGCATCACGCCGGGACGAGCTGAACGCCTACACCTTCGCCCGCAAGCGGATGGTGGGGGCATTCCTGCAGCCGGGGGGCGGCGGCAACGACGAGGACGCGCCGCGTCCGATCCGCGCGGTGCTGCCGAGCTTCGTGATCGGCGCCGTCATCGTCGCCGGCTTCGGCATGTGGGGCGTCATCAAGCCCAGCGCGCCGCCGAACTGGGACAACGGCAAGTACATCCTGCAGGGCAAGTCCTCGACCACCCGCTACGTGGTGCTGCCCGACTCGAAGACCGGCAAGCCGACGCTGCACCAGGTGCTGAACATGTCCTCGGCCCGGCTGGTGCTCTCCGAGGGCGCCACCGTGCAGACCGTCGCCGACGACGTGCTGGACAAGTACCCGCGCCGCGGCCCCGCCATCGGCATCCCGTACGCGCCGGACAAGCTGCCGAAGCCGGACGACGCGAGCGCCGCGAAGCTGTGGTCGGTCTGCGACAAGCAGGGCAAGGAGAACCTGCAGTCGGCGATCGGGCAGTCGGTGTTCATCGCGGCGGGGGCGGACACCAAGACCCTGCAGGGGGAGCGCAGGCTCACCGAGCGGCAGTCGCTGTTCGTCCAGGAGCCGGACATCTCCGCGAACCAGCCCGGGTCGAGCTACCTGGTGGACTCCAACGGCCTCAAGCACGCGGTCGGCGTCATGGACACCACCACGAGCGACCGGAAGGCCCTGGTGACCGCGCTGGTCGGCCCGGGCATTCAGCCCCAGCGGGTCACCAAGGAGTGGCTCGCCACCGTGGCGGACGGCGACCCGATCGAGTTCACCCGGGTGGACAACGCCGTCGGCGCGCAGTCCTCGCTGGAGCTCTCGCAGCCCTCGGAGAAGAAGGTCGGCCGACTGCTGAAGTTCCAGGACAACAGGTACTACGTGGTCGGGCAGAGCAAGCTGTACGAGGTCACCGAGTTCCAGGCGAACCTGATGCTCAACGACCCCGCGACGCAGGCCGCGTACGGCAGCACGCCGCCGGCCTTCGGCACCCTCGGCGCGAACGACCTGAGCACGCTGGAGGCGAAGACCTCCACGGACCTGCTGGCCAAGTCCGGCAACCTGCCCAAGTTCAAGTCCCCGGCCGTCAACATCGGCGACAAGGACGCCCGTACGGTGATCTGCTCGACCTTCGACGGCTACGACGGCAACAAGATCAAGCAGTCGGTGTGGGCCGGCACCGCCTACCCGGCGGACATCACCGCGGACGCGGTCAGCGCCCACGTGACGCCCGGCCACGGCCTGCTGTACCGCGCGCTGGAGGGCAACACCGGTCCCAGCGACGGCGGTTCGGGCCGCGACTTCCTGATCACCGACTCCGGCCTGCGCTTCTCGCTGCCCGCCAACAACGACGGCGGCTCCGGCGCGACCGCGAGCCCCAGTCCGAACGCGCAGGGCGGGGAGAAGAAGGGTACGAACGAGTCCCAGGTGCGCCTCGGCTACAAGTCGATCAATCCGCAGTTCGTGCCCGACGCGTGGTCGAAGCTGGTGCCGGCCGGACCGGTGCTCAACACCAACACCGCACTTCAGGCCCAGAACGCCTGACGAATCGTCAACGCCGGTGCGGGAGTTCAGTGTCATGGTCTGGTAACTACCCGCTACCCGGTGTTGGGCCAACCGCACTTGGCCGTTACAGTGCTACAGAGCACCACACCACGTGGTGCCCGTGCGGGCGTTCGCCACAGGGGCGCCCGGACGAAGTCTGTCTCATGGGGGACGGTGGATCATGGCAGGTCAGTTCACGACGACCGCGGAAGAGATGACCGCGTTCGCTAACCGCATCGGCGAGGTCAACCAGCAGGTCCAGGGTGAGATCACCCGCCTGAACAACCTGGTCTCCGAGATCGCGTCCGGCTGGAAGGGCGCGGCTGCGACCGCGTACCAGTCGATGCAGAACCGGGTCAACGAGGACGCCACGGCGCTCAACAAGGTGCTCGACGAGATCCGTCAGGCGATCGAGGCGACCACCAAGGCCTACTCGATGACCGAGGACGAGCAGGCGGCTGCGGTCGGTGGCATCTCCGGCTGACGCCGGGATCGGTAACCGCCACACCGCGCCCTCGCGGGGGCGCGCCGTGCATCCATCGAAGGGGAGACAAGCATGTCCATTCTCGTCAATTTCAACACGATCCAGAACGCCAGCTCCGAGGTCCGTCAGACCGCCGCGCGCGTTCAGTCCCAGCTCGACGACCTGAAGGCGGGCGTCCAGCGCATCGCCTCCTCGTGGGAGGGTGCGGCTCAGGAGGGCTACCAGGCCCGCCAGGCCCAGTGGGACGCCAAGGCCGCCGACCTGCAGCAGACGCTGACCCAGATCGCGACCGCGCTGGACAACGCCGCGCAGAGCTACCAGCAGACCGAGAACTCGAACTCGCAGCTCTGGGCCTGAGTCTCCCTCCAGGGGACTCCGCGCAACTAGCGCTCTTCTCAAGGGCGGGCGTCCCACGGGGCGCCCGCCCTTCGCGCGTGGCACGGGGCACGCGCCGAACACGGGTGGAAGCAATGAGGGGTGGACTTCAGGTGTCGTCGGGATCGTTGCGCCGGGCCGGCGCGGTGCTGCTGGTACTCGGGGTGGTCGGCACCACCGCTGTCGGGCCCGCTTTCGCCGAGCCCTCGTCCGCGCCCTCCGGGGAGTCCAGCTACCGGCCGCCGGTGGCGATCGCGGCGGCCGGCGACTGCGCGTCCAAGGACGTCGAGGCCGTGCCGTGGGCGCTCCAGCGGGTCTTCCTGGACGAGCTGTGGGGCGTCAAGAACGGCAAGGCCGAGCACTCCGGGGACGGCGTCAAGGTCGCGGTGATCGACACCGGCGTGGACGTCGCCAACCCGCAGCTGGGCGGCCCGAACAAGGTGATCGCGGGGCCGGACCCGCTCGGCGCCTCGACGCCGGCCGACAAGCAGAAGCCGCAGGGCGACAGCCGGACCGACCCGGTCGGGCACGGCACCAAGGTGGCGGGCATCATCGCGGCCGCGCCGCGCGAGAAGGTCGGCTTCGTCGGCCTGGCCAAGGACGCCACGATCTACTCGATCCGGCAGAACGACGCCGAGGGCCACGGCAGCGTCAAGACCCTGATCGAGGCCATCAACGCGGCGGTCACCGCGAAGGTCGACGTCATCAACATCTCGCAGGACGTCCGGATCGAGGCGGACCCGGAGAAGGCGTCGGGGCAGAAGCCGTTCGCGGAGTACGACGACCTGGTGGAGGCGCTGAACCGCGCCGAGAGCCAGAAGATCGTGGTGATCGCCTCCTCCGGCAACGACGGCGCCGAGGGCGACACCTACCCGGCCGCCATCCCCACCGTGCTGGCCGTGGGCGCCTCCGACCGCAACAACGAGCGGGCCCAGTTCTCGCAGTACGGCGACTTCGTCGACGTGGTCGCGCCGGGCGTCGACATGCTCTCCACCGTCCCCGGGGCGGGCCAGTGCACCGACAACGGCACCAGCTTCTCCGCGCCCTACGTGGCCGGCCTGGCGGCGATCCTGAAGGGCCAGCACAAGGACTGGACGGCCGCGCAGATCCGCACCGTGATCGAGCAGACCGCGCAGCGCACCGAGCACAGCCGCAACAAGTGGATCGGCTGGGGCGTGGTCGACCCGGTCAAGGCGGTCAACTTCGAGGGCCTGCCGGAGTCCTCGCCGCACCCGGACGCGCCGACCAAGCTGGACACCGCTCCGCTGATCGCGCAGCCGCTGGGCATCGAGGAGACCCAGGCGGACCGGGACCGGCGGACCGGCACCTTCGTGCTGGGCGCGGGCGGCCTGCTGGTGGCGGGCCTGGCCGGCGGGGCGATCGTCACCCGCGACATGGGCCGGCGCCGCCGCCACTGAGGGCGTGGAAGGCCCCTGGAAAGGGGTCGGCCCCGCCGGTCGGGGGGAACCGGCGGGGCCGAGAGGGAGCGGGGTGCAGGGGGTCAGACCCGCTCGTCCTCGGGAAGGGTGATCACCCAGCGGGTCTCCTGCCGGGGCCGCAGGTAGACCACCCAGTAGAGGCTGGCGACGGCGGTGATGCCGAGGGTCCACCACAGGCCCGGGCCGGCCAGGCTGTAGAGCGTGAAGCCGAGCGCGGCGATGACCAGGATCGGCAGCGCGGGCCACAGCGGCTGGCGCCAGGCGGGGGCGTGCTTGTGGTGGCCGCGGCGGGAGAACAGCGAGCCGACGGCGACCAGCAGGTAGAGCGCGGCGACCGCGACGCCGGTGATCTCGATCAGCAGGGACTGCGGGACGAAGCACAGCACCGCGCCGGGGATGCCGACGGCCAGCGTGGAGACCCACGGGGCGCTGAACTTGTTGAGGGTGCCGAAGGCGTTGTTCACCGGCTCCGGCCAGGCCTTGTCGCGGCCGGAGGCGAACAGCACCCGGGAGTTCTGGATGACCATCACGATGCCGGCGTTGATGATGGCCAGCGCGATGCAGAGGCTGATGAAGGTGCCGAGGCCCGAGTTGCTCCAGCCGATCACCAGCTGCGAGATGTTGCCCTCGCTCAGCGCGGTGAGGTCCGGCGCGCCCATGGTGATGGCGGCCACCGGGATCACGATGACGGCGACCGACAGGCCCAGCGTCCACAGCACGGTGCGGGCGACGTTCTTGCGCGGGTTCTCCAGCTCCTCGGAGAGGTAGATCGCGGTGGAGAAGCCCTGGGTGACGAACAGCGCGGTGCCCATCAGGGCGACGATCGCCCCGATGCCCACGCCGGAGGTGGCGCCGGCCGCGTCGGCGACGGTGCCGTGCAGCATGCTGTCCGCGCCGCGCTCGGTGTGGGTGAAGCCGAGGAAGGACACCACCGCGCAGGCGATGACCTCCAGCACCAGGAAGATGCCGGTGATCCAGGCGTTGGCCCGCAGGTCCAGCAGGCCGGCGACGGTCGCCGCGACCATCACCACGGCGCCGGCGATCATCGGGTCGACGTGGATGATCGGTTCGAGGTACTCGGCGGTGCCCATCGCGATGATCGAGGGCACCAGCATCACCACGATCAGCGACTGGATGAAGACCAGCCACCCCGCGAACTTGCCCGCCAGCGTGCCGACCATGGCGTACTCGCCGCCCGCGGAGGGCACCAGGGTGCCGAGCTCCGAGTAGCAGAACGCCACCGCGACGCAGATCACCGCGCCGATGACGATCGACATCAGCGTGAACGTCCCGAGTTCCTTGAACAGGTCGGGGACGAGCACGAAGAGCGAGGACGCCGGGGTCACGCAGGAGAGCGTGAGCAGGGTGCCGCCCACGACGCCGAGCGATCGGGCGAGCTTCTTCGGGGCGTCCGCGCCGGTGGCGGTCCCCGTGGCGGGGGCGGCTGCCTGCGGGGGAAGCGTGTCGGTCATGGGGCATCCGATCGAATGTGCGTCGTGACTGGGGGTGGGAGCGGTATCGCCTCCGAAACACGTTCTCGCGGGTCTGGTTCTCCATCGCTCCCTGATGCGCCAGGTTGCCTGGGTGAAAAGGACTCGTCAACGCGCGATCGGCTGCGGATTCCGTTGCCGAATCCCGGGTTTTCCTGCGGAACCCAGCCCGGCGGCGCGGTGGACGCTTGTTTCGTCTGTGTCAACTCCGATGAACTGCGCTTGAATCGAAGGTGAAGTGATCTGCGCAACTCGGATTCAAAGGCGCTGCGCCGGGACGGCTGACGGCCCGAAATCCCAGGCCGGTCGACCCCCGGGGTACGGGAACCGAAGGTGGCGCCCAAAAATCAGAAGATAACGTTATGGCACCGTTCGGGCCGTGGAATGCCGAAGGGCCGGATCCCTTTCGGAACCCGGCCCCATCGGTCACGGTGCGTCACACGCGCCCCGGTGGCTACTGGCTCGGCAGCCAACCCGTCTGCACCGTCTGACCCGCCTGGATGCGGCGGGAGACGAACACACCGCGGCCCGGCGGCAGCGGCTGCGGCTTGACCGTGCCCAGCAGCGCGCCCTCGCTCTTGTCGCCGGACAGGATCAGACCCTGGCCGCCCAGCTCGCGCATGCGCTGCATCACCGGCTCGAACAGCGAACGGCCGGCGCCACCCGCGTTGCGGGCGACGATCAGACGCAGACCGATGTCGCGCGCGAACGGCAGGAACTCCGCCAGCGGCGCCATCGGGTTGCCGGACTGGGTGGCGACCAGCTCGTAGTCGTCCACGATCACGAACATGTCCTTGCCGCTGTACCAGCTGCGGTTGCGCAGCTGCTCGGCGGTGACGTCCGGACCGGGCAGGCGACGGCCGCAGGCGCCGCGCAGCATCTCCACGATCGCCGACATGGCGGGCGCGGCGGCCGCGTACTCCACCAGGTACTCCGGCGGCACCACGCCCAGCAGCGAGCGGCGGAAGTCGCCGACCACGATGCCGGCCTGGTCCGGGGTGTACCGCTCGGTGATCTGCTTGATCAGCATGCGCAGCATCGCCGACTTGCCGGACTCGCTCTCGCCGAAGACGACGAACAGCGGGTCGGTCTCGAAGTTGACGAACACCGGCGCCAGCTCGACCTCGTCGACACCGAACGCGACACCGAGCTCGGGGTGCTCGAAGCCCTTGGGCAGCGAGTTGCCGTCGAGCACCGGCGGCAGCATGCGCACCTGCGGGGCACGCGGGCCGGTCCAGGCCGAGTTGATCTGGGCGACCATGTCGGTGACGCCGTCCACCAGGTCCTCGGTGGAGCTGGACCCGTCGATGCGCGGCAGACCGGACAGGAAGTGCAGCTGCTCGTGGGTCAGACCGCGACCCGGGATCGCCGGCACGTTCGCGGCGGCCTTGCGGTTGATCTCCGACTCCATGGAGTCACCGAGCTTCAGCTCGACGCGGTTCTGCAGCTGGTCCTTCAGCGCCGGGCGGACCTCGGCGTAGCGGGCCGCGGTGATCACCACGTGGACGCCGTAACCGAGACCGCGCAGCGCGATGTCGGCGATGACCGGCTCCAGGACCTCGAACTCCTGCTTGAAGGTCAGCCAGCCGTCGATGAACAGGAACACGTCGCCGAACTGCTCGTCCGGCAGCTGCCCGTTCGCCCGACGGGTGCGGTAGGTGGCGATGGTGTCGATGCCGGAGGCCCGGAACAGCTCCTCACGGCGGTTGAGCACCCCGTGCACCTCGCTGACCATGCGGCGGACCTTCTCGACGTCCAGTCGGCCCGCCACGCCGCCGACGTGCGGCAGGTCGGCCAGCGAGCCGAAACCGCCACCGCCGAAGTCGAGCAGGTAGAACTGCGTCTCCACCGGGGTGTGGGTGACCGAGAAGCCCGCCACGATGGTGCGCACCATGGTGGACTTGCCGGACCGCGGACCGCCGACGATCATGCCGTGGCCGGCCGCGCCCGAGTAGTCCAGGTACATCACGTCGCGGCGCTGGTCGCGCGGCTTGTCGACGATGCCGACCGGGACGACCAGGTTGCCCTGGCGGATCGAGGCCGGGGTCAGACCGCGCTCCGGGCTGACCAGCAGCGGCTCCAGCAGGGAGTCCACCGACGGCGGCGCCTCCAGCGGGGGCAGCCACACCTGGTGGGCCGGCGGGCCCTGTCCGATCATCCGCTGGACGAACACGTCGAGCATGGTGTCCAGCAGCGCGTCGTCCTTCTCCTCCTCCTCGGTCGGGTCGGGGAGGATCTCCTCCACCTCGGGCTCGATGACCTCGACCTCGGCGGCGGTGAACAGCACCGGCTGGGCGGTGACCACCCGGCCGCCGACCGCGCGCTGCTGGCCCGGCGGACGGTACTTGCCGGACACGTACGCGGCCCGGAAGCGCTCCATCACGTCGGAGCCGAACTTCAGGTAGCCCACGCCGGGGATCGGCGGCAGGTGGTAGGCGTCCGGCACGCCGATCGCGGCCCGCGACTCGGCGGCCGAGAAGGTGCGCAGACCCAGGCGGTAGGACAGGAAGGTGTCCAGACCGCGGAGCTTGCCCTCCTCCAGTCGCTGCGAGGCGAGCAGCATGTGCATACCGAGCGAACGGCCGATGCGGCCGATCTGGATGAACAGGTCGATGAAGTCCGGCTTCGCGGTGAGCAGCTCGGAGAACTCGTCGATGATCATCAGCAGCGAGGGCAGCGGGTCGAGCGGGGCGCCCGCGGTACGGGCCCGCTCGTACTCGTTGATGTTCGCGTAGTTGCCCGCCGCGCGCAGCAGCTCCTGACGGCGGTTCATCTCGCCCTCGATCGCGTCGCGCATGCGGTCGATCAGGGTGGCTTCGCCCTCGAGGTTGGTGATCACGGCCGCGGTGTGCGGCATCTCCGACATGCCGGCGAAGGTCGCACCACCCTTGAAGTCCGCGAGGACCAGGTTGAGCACCTCGGAGGAGTGGGTGACCGCCAGCGCCAGCACGATGGTGCGCAGCACCTCGGACTTGCCGGAACCGGTCGCGCCGACGCACATGCCGTGCGGGCCCATGCCCTCCAGCGAGGCTTCCTTGATGTCCAGCCAGACGTACTCGCCGTTGCTGCCGACGCCCAGCGGGACGCGCAGCTTCTCGCGGATCGGCTTGGGACGCCAGTGCCGGGCCGGGTCGAAGGAGCCCGGGTCGCCGGTGTGCATCATCTCGGTGAAGTCCATCGACACCAGCGACGGGTCGCTGTCGTCGCCGCCCGCGGACGCCCGGAACGGCGCCAACTGCCGCGACAGCGCCTCGGCCTGCCAGCTCGACAGGGTGTCCGGCTTGCCCGGGTAGCTCGCCCCGGACGCCGCCTCCAGCAGCAGCTCGTTCTTGCCGACGGTGATCACCAGGTGGCCGTTCGGCTCGTCCAGGTCACCCGGGACGACCTCGATCACGGTGACGCCCTGGACGCCCTCCGGACCGGCGATCACCGAGTCGACCGGCACCGAGGCGCCGTCCATGATGACCACCAGGTGCGGCTGGTCCGAACTCGGCGTGCTGTCACGGGAGAAGCCCTTGCGGCCGGCCAGCTCGTTGGCCAGCAGCTCCTCCAACTCGCCCAGCCCGGCGGCGATCAGACGACGCGAACCCGCGCCGTCGCTCTCCTTGCGGTGCTGGGTGTGCGGCAGCCACTTCGCCCACTCCCACTCCTCCACCGCGCCGGGCGCGGCGGCCACCCCGATCATCAGGTCCTCGGGGGAGTGCAGGGTCGCCAACTGGGCCACCATCGCCCGGACGTTGCCGTACACCGAGTCCGGGTCGCCGCACACCGTGATGTGGTAGAAGGCGCGCAGCGACACCGCCAACGGCAGGTCCTGCAGCGTTCCGTGGGTCTTGATGAAGGTGCCCATCGCCTCCGCGGCGAGCGGCTCCAACTCGTCCATCGGCGCGGTCTGCGGCGCCACCAGCGGCGTCGACAGCTGCAACGGCCCCAGGCCCACCCGGATCTGCGCGAAGTCCGCGTCGGTCGGCCGGCGCTCCCACAACCGGCGGCCCTCGGCCACGATCGACCACAGCTGGTCCGGCTCCGGGTGGGTGAACAGCAGCGAACCGCGCTGACGCTCGGCCGTGCGACGCACCTCGCGGCGCTTCTGCTGCAGGTACTTCAGGTAGTCCCGGCGCTCGTCCGAGGTGGCCGCGCTACCGCCCTTGCGCGCCTTGACGATCTGCGCCACCGCCATCGCGGCGGTCGACGCGACCATCAGGACGCCCATCATCTTCATCGGGCCCTGTGCGCCCGGAGAGAAGAAGAACGCCGCCGAACCGCCCATGCCGAGCAGCGGCAGCAGCGACATCATCCAGTCCTCGCCACCGCCCCGCGGCAGCTCCGGCGGCGGAACCAGCTCGACCGGCTCCTCCGACACCGGAGGCGGGAACGCCCGTGGCGGACGCTTGACCGTCACGGTACTCATGCGACCACCTCGCTGGCGCTCGGCGGGCACTTCGTACACACGCGCCTCTTGATGGTGAGCTCGCTCCGCTCACTCACGCGACCACCCCGCCCCCCGCGGCAGCCGCAGCGCGCGACTCCCCGTCCTCAACGGTGCGCCCTCCCCGGGCACAGGGTCGGGGGCACCCCCATCGCTCGCTCACAATCCGCCCTCACGCATCTGGATACGTACGGTGAGGGCGCCCCGTGTGATGACGCCGCCCCCGCTCCGCCGAACCGCAGGCGCGCCGGGGCTGTCGCGTCTCGATCGCCGCCCCCGTACGCCGTGCGCAGGGGCCGATCCTACTGCGCGGACCAAGCCGTTCGTCCACGGGGTCGCCCACCCGCAGAGTACTGACCGGCTGTCAGCACACAACCCCCGGCGCACCTGCGCACCGCCTCCACCCCCGCGCGCCGCCCGCACACCCACCGCGCCCCCGCCGCAGTGCGCACTTGCCCGGAGGCGGTATGGTGACGCCGCGCCAACTCTCGTTCGGGCCGTGACAGTTCCGGAACCCCGTCGACGAGGGTCAGCAGACTTGCCGACTAGCCAACGAGGGGGAGAGGGCCGGTGAGCAACAACGCTACGACCGGTTTCTGCCGGGTCACCGTAGTGGCACCGGACAGCCGGATCGACGTCGCCCTGCCGGAGGACGTCCCGCTCGCCGACATCTACCCGGAAGTGCTGCGGCTCTCCGGGCAGACGCAGGTGGACGGAACACCGACCGGCTTCCATCTGGTGCGGCGGGACGGCACCGTGCTCGACAGCGGACTTCCGCTGGCGGCCCAACAGGTGCGCGACGGCGACCTGCTGAGCCTGCGCCCGTTCTCCGAGTCGCTGCCGCCGGCCGTCTACGACGACGTCGCCGACGCCATCGCCTCCGCGGTCGAGGCCGACCGCCGGTTCTGGAGCCCCGACCTGATGCGGGCCTTCGGCCTGATCGCCGGCTCGGTGCTGCTCACCCTGCTGGCGTTCGCGCTGTGGTTCTCCGACCTGCGGCACAACATGTTCGGCCTGCCGGGCATCCTGTCCGGCGTCACCGCCGTCGTGCTGGTGACCTTCGCCGCCGTCCGGGCCCGGGTCTACGACGACCACATCGCCGCGGTCGCGCTCGGCCTCGGCGCGCTGCCGCACGCCATGCTGGCGGGCTCCGGCATCATCGACGTCCCGAACGCGGGCGACGGCCCCGGCCGGCTCCAGTTCCTGGTCGGCTGCGTCACCGTGCTGGTGGTCGCCGTCCTGCTGGTCGGCCTGCTGCCGGAGAAGGACTCGGTGTTCGTCGCCGCCGCCTTCGTCGCCGCCGCCGGCACCCTGGCCACCTTCGCCGCGGTGCTGATGTCCGGCACCGCGATCACCGACATCGCCGCCGTCACCGGCGTCGCCGCGGTCGCCGCGGTCGGCTTCCTGCCCGCGCTCTCCGCCCGGTTCGCCCGCCTGCCCGTCGGCTTCAGCGCCCCCGGCCAGACCCGCACCCGCGGCACCGCGTACGGCGAGGAGACCAGCAGCGCCGAGACCGTCCAGTACGAGCGGATCGCCGCCCAGGCCCGCCGCGGCCACGAGGTGCTGGTCGGCCTGGTCGGCGGCGCCGCCACCACCATCGTCGGCGCCTGCACCGTGCTCGGCTTCAGCGACCGCACCTGGGCCGAACTGCTGGCCCTGACCATCGGCGTCTCGACCATGCTGCGCGCCCGGCTGTTCCGCTACACCGCGCAGGTGTTCGCGCTCACCATCGCCGGCCTGGTCGGCCTGGCGCTGCTGATCCTGGGCCTGGCCCTGCACACCCCGCTGCACCTGGCGCTGGCCGCGGCCACCCCCGGCGGCGGTGGCGGCGACCTGCGCACCGTGTGGCTGTCCGCGTCCATCGCGGCCGGCGCCGCGATCATGACCGCGATCGCGCTGATCGTCCCCCGCTCCGGGGTGTCCCCGTTCTGGGGCCGCATCCTGGACATGGTCGACAGCCTGATGCTGATCTCCCTGGTGCCACTGGCGCTGGCCGTGCTCAACATCTACAACGTGGTGCGCGGCGCGACCGGCTGAGCCGCGCTGGTATCGTTGATCCGTCCGAGTCTTGTCAGGTCCTGTGCGTTCGACCAGGACCGCTCGGTCACACACACCGAAGGAGATGCCCGTGGCCCTCGCCGCTGACGTCAAGAAGCAGATCATCGCCGAGTTCGGCCAGAAGGAGGGCGACACCGGCTCCCCCGAGGTCCAGGTGGCCATGCTCTCCCGCCGCATCTCGGACCTGACCGAGCACCTGAAGTTCCACAAGCACGACCACCACTCGCGCCGTGGCCTGCTGATCCTGGTCGGCCAGCGCCGCCGCCTGCTGCAGTACCTGGCCAAGAAGGACATCGAGCGCTTCCGTACCCTGGTGGACCGCCTCGGCATCCGCCGCGGTGCCGCCGGCGGCGCCCGCTGACACCGCTCGTAGGGGCGGCTCCCCTCACCGGGGGAGCCGCCCCTCGGCGCTTTCCGCGCCACCCCGCGACCGCACCCCGCGAACAGCCCGCCTCAAAGCCGCGCTCGATAGGGTGTGAATTTGTAAGGTAAAGGGCATGCCCGCCCTTGCGGGCCGCAAGGCTTCAAACGGAAGCCGCCCGCACCCAAGGAGCGTCCACACGCCGACGCCGCCGCACGCCGAAAGGCGCCGGTCCTCGGTAGTGGCCGCCGGAACCCCCGACACGCGGGGACGGACCCGGTGGCTTCGATCGAAGACCGGCCCAACTGCCCGGGCCACGGCAGGCAAGCGCAGGGGCGCTCCTGGGGAGACGTACGAAAGAGGAGATCTTCCAGGTGGAAGAGAACGTTTTCTACGCCGAGGCCGTCATCGACAACGGCAGCTTCGGTACCCGCACCATCCGCTTCGAGACCGGCCGCCTGGCCCGTCAGGCCGCCGGCTCCGCCGTGGCCTACCTGGACGACGACACCATGGTGCTGTCGGCCACCAGCGCCTCGAAGCAGCCCAAGGAGCACTTCGACTTCTTCCCGCTGACGGTGGACGTCGAGGAGCGGATGTACGCCGCCGGCCGCATCCCCGGCTCGTTCTTCCGCCGTGAGGGCCGGCCGTCCGAGGACGCGATCCTCACCTGCCGCCTGATCGACCGCCCGCTGCGCCCGTCCTTCGTCAAGGGCCTGCGCAACGAGGTCCAGGTCGTCGTCACCGTCATGGCGCTCAACCCCGACCACCTGTACGACGTGGTGGCCATCAACGCGGCCTCCGCCTCCACCCAGCTGGCCGGCCTGCCGTTCTCCGGCCCGATCGGCGGCGTCCGCGTCGCGCTGATCAACGGCCAGTGGGTGGCCTTCCCGACCCACTCCGAGCTGGAGTCGGCCGTCTTCGACATGGTCGTCGCCGGTCGTGTCCTGCCGGACGGCGACGTCGCGATCATGATGGTCGAGGCCGAGGCCACCGACAAGACCATCAAGCTGGTCGAGGGCGGCGCCGACGCCCCCACCGAAGAGGTCGTCGCGGCCGGCCTGGAGGCCGCCAAGCCGTTCATCAAGGTGCTGTGCGCCGCCCAGGTGCAGCTCGCCAAGCAGGCCGCCAAGCCGACCGGCGAGTTCCCGCGCTTCCTGGACTACCAGGACGACGTGCTGGCCGCGCTGACCGCCGCCGTCAAGGACGAGCTGTCCAAGGCGCTGACCATCGCCGGCAAGCAGGAGCGCCAGAACGAGCTGGACCGCATCAAGGCCGTCGCGGCCGAGAAGCTGCTCCCGGAGTTCGAGGGCCGCGAGAAGGAGATCAGCGGCGCCTACAACGCGCTGACCAAGAAGATCGTCCGCGAGCGCGTCATCAAGGACAAGGTCCGCATCGACGGCCGCGGCGTCACCGACATCCGCACCCTGGCCGCCGAGGTCGAGGCCATCCCGCGGGTGCACGGCTCGGCCCTGTTCGAGCGCGGCGAGACCCAGATCCTGGGCGTCACCACGCTGAACATGCTGCGCATGGAGCAGCAGCTCGACACGCTCTCCCCGGAGACCCGTCGCCGCTACATGCACAACTACAACTTCCCGCCGTACTCGGTCGGCGAGACCGGCCGCGTGGGCTCGCCCAAGCGCCGCGAGATCGGCCACGGCGCCCTCGCCGAGCGCGCCCTGATCCCGGTCCTGCCGACCCGCGAGGAGTTCCCCTACGCGATCCGCCAGGTCTCCGAGGCGCTGGGCTCCAACGGCTCCACCTCGATGGGCTCGGTCTGCGCGTCCACCATGTCGCTGCTGAACGCCGGTGTGCCGCTGAAGGCCGCCGTCGCCGGCATCGCCATGGGCCTGATCTCGCAGGAGATCGACGGTGAGACCCACTACGTGACCCTCACCGACATCCTCGGCGCCGAGGACGCGTACGGCGACATGGACTTCAAGGTCGCCGGTACCCGCAACTTCATCACCGCGCTGCAGCTGGACACCAAGCTCGACGGCATCCCGGCCTCCGTGCTGGCCGCCGCGCTGAAGCAGGCCCGCGACGCCCGCCTGCACATCCTCGACGTCATGAACGAGGCCATCGACTCGCCCGACGAGATGTCCCCGAACGCGCCGCGGATCATCACCATCAAGATCCCGGTGGACAAGATCGGCGAGGTCATCGGCCCCAAGGGCAAGATGATCAACCAGATCCAGGAGGACACCGGCGCCGAGATCACCATCGAGGACGACGGCACCATCTACATCGGTGCCGCCGACGGCCCGGCCGCCGAGGCCGCCCGCTCGACGATCAACCAGATCGCCAACCCGACCATGCCGGAGGTCGGCGAGCGCTACCTGGGCACCGTGGTGAAGACCACCACCTTCGGCGCCTTCGTCTCGCTCATGCCGGGCAAGGACGGTCTGCTGCACATCTCGCAGATCCGCAAGCTGGCCGGCGGCAAGCGCGTCGAGAACGTCGAGGACGTCCTCGGCGTCGGCGCCAAGGTGCAGGTCGAGATCGCCGAGATCGACCCGCGCGGCAAGCTGTCGCTGATCCCCGTCATCGAGGGCGAGGAGGGCGGCGACGCCGCCGCCTCCGAGTGACATCCCGGTAACACCCTGCGGCCCGCACGCCCCGATCGGCGCGTGCGGGCCGCGCCCTGTTCGTGAAGCTCCCCTCGTGAAGCAGTAGCTGGAAGGAACACCCGTGGCCCAGGCCTCGGCGGCGAAGCAGCGCCCCGGCACTACCCGGACCCTGCTCAAGGGCACCGAAGGCGGCGCGAACACCGTCCGCCGCACCGTGCTCCCCGGCGGCCTGCGGGTCGTCACCGAGACCCTCCCGACGGTGCGCAGCGCCACCTTCGGCATCTGGGTCGGCGTCGGCTCCCGGGACGAGACGCCCGTCCTGAACGGCGCCACGCACTACCTGGAGCACCTGCTCTTCAAGGGCACCGCCCGGCGCGACGCGCTGGAGATCTCCGCCGCGCTGGACGCGGTCGGCGGCGAGATGAACGCGTTCACCGCCAAGGAGAACACCTGCTACTACGCGCGGGTGCTGGACACCGACCTGCCGCTGGCCATCGACGTGGTGTGCGACATGCTCACCGGTTCGCTGATCCGCCCCGAGGACGTGGAGTCCGAGCGCGGCGTCATCCTCGAAGAGATGGCGATGGCCGAGGACGACCCGGGCGACGTGGTGCACGACCTGTTCGCCAAGGTGATCTTCGGGACCGGCCCGCTCGGCCGGCCGATCCTGGGCACCCAGGAGACCGTCTCCGCGCTGAGCCGCGAGCAGATCGCGGGCTTCTACCACCGCCGCTACAAGCCGGAGAACCTGGTGGTCGCGGCGGCCGGCAACCTCGACCACGCCAAGGTGGTCAAGCTGGTCGAGAAGGCGTTCGCGCCGGTGCTCGCCAAGTCCCAGGGCCACCCCGCCGAGGCCCGCCGCGGCGTCAAGGCGGTCCGCACCTCCGGCAAGGCCGCCGTCCTCAACCGCCCCACCGAGCAGGCCCACCTGGTCCTCGGCGTGCCCGGCATCCCGCGCCACGACGAGCGCCGCTGGGCGATGGGCGTGCTCAACGCGGCCCTCGGCGGCGGTATGAGCTCCCGGCTGTTCCAGGAGGTCCGGGAGAAGCGCGGCCTGGCGTACTCGGTGTACTCCTACTCCTCCTCGTACGCCGACACCGGCCTGTTCGGCATCTACGCCGGCTGCCAGCCCAAGCGGGTCGAGGAAGTGCTGAAGATCTGCCGCGAGGAACTCGCCCGGGTCGTCGAGGAGGGCATCACCGAGGAGGAGCTCAGCCGCGCGATCGGCCAGATCTCCGGCTCCACCGTGCTCGGCATGGAGGACACCGGCTCGCTGATGAACCGCATCGGCAAGGCCGAACTCTCCTACGGCCACCACCTGTCGGTGGACGAGATGCTGCGCAGGATGGCCGACGTCACCCTGGAGGACGTGCACGCCGTCGCCCGTGATGTGCTGGGGGCGCACCGGCCCTCGCTGGCGCTGATCGGTCCGATCAACGACCGGCGGGCCGCCAAGCTGGCCGACCTGCTGGCCTGACCCGCCCGATTCGCCTGGAAGGACAACTGACATGACGCTGCGCGTCGCCGTGATCGGCGCCAAGGGCCGGATCGGCTCGGAGGCCGTCAAGGCCGTGCAGGCCGCCGACGGCCTGGAGCTGGTGGCCGCCCTCGGCCGGGGCTCGGAGCTCACCGAACTCACCGACGCCGGGGTCGACGTCGCCGTCGAACTCACCCACCCGGACTCGGTGATGGGCAACCTCGACTACTGCCTGCGCCACGGCATCCACGTGGTCACCGGCACCACCGGCTGGACCGAGGAGCGGCTGGAGACCGTCCGCGGCCTGCTCGCCGAGGCGCCCGGGCTGGGCCTCCTGATCGCCCCGAACTTCTCCATCGGCGCGATCCTCGGCATGAAGTTCTCCCAGCTGGCGGCGAAGTACTTCGAGTCCGTCGAGGTGGTCGAGCTGCACCACGACCGCAAGGCCGACGCCCCGTCCGGCACCGCCACCCGCACCGCGCAGCTGATCGCCGCCGCCCGGGCCGAGGCCGGCCTGCCGCCGCAGCAGGACCCGACCACGCACAGCCTGCCCGGCGCCCGCGGCGCCGACGTGGACGGCGTCCCGGTGCACGCGGTGCGGCTGCGCGGCCTGCTGGCCCACCAGCAGGTGATGTTCGGCGACACCGGCGAGACGCTGACCATCCGGCACGACTCCATGCACCACTCCAGCTTCATGCCCGGCATCCTGCTCGGCGTGCGGAAGATCGCCGACCACCCGGGCCTGACCTTCGGCCTGGAACACTTCCTGGACCTGTGACATGACCTCTCGCACCGGCTTCTTCATCCTCTCCGGCGTCCTGCTGCTGGTCAGCGTGGTCTGCGTCGGGGAGGGCGTCCAGCTCGTCGCCACCGGCAAGCCGCTCGGCATCGGCATCGGCGCGTGCGCCTTCGTCATCCCGGTGATCGGGCTCTGGTTCCTCCGCCAGACCGTCCGCTTCGGCCGCGCCAGCGAGCGCCTGGCCCGCGAGCTGGAGGCCGAGGGCGGCCTGCCCGTGGACGAGCTCAAGCGCACCGGCGGCGGCCGGATCGACCGCGCCTCCGCCGACGCCGTGTTCGCCCGCCGCAAGCGCGAGGCCGAGGCCGACCCCACCGACTGGCGGAACTTCTTCCGGCTCGCCGTCGCCTACGCGGACGCCGGCGACGTCCCGCGCGCCCGCAAGGCCATGCAGCACGCGATCAAGCTGCATGGCCAGGACGCCGCGGCCACCGCCGTAAACTGACCCGTACCGCCCCCAACAGCCAGGACATCACCCATGCGCGCAGTCGAACCCCAGGTCCACCTGATCGCCCGCCCCGAGCTCGACTACGACGAGGTCGCGGCCTACCTCCAGGACGTCGGCGGCGAGAGCTGGCTGGAGCGGGTCGACCGCGGCGACCTGGACGACGCCCAGAACCTCGCCGAGTTCGCCGGCCGGATCTGCTACCGCTCGTGGAAGCCGGGCCTCAACCCGAACGTCACCAAGGTCCGCACCGACCAGGACGTCTACCTGAAGAACATCCTGGCCAGCGCGCACGGCTCGGTGCTGGAGCACGTCTCCTTCACCTTCGTGCTGCACAACGTCAGCCGCGTGGTCACCCACGAGCTGGTCCGCCACCGGGCCGGCGTCGCGGTCTCCCAGGAGTCGCTGCGCTTCGTCCGCCTCGACGACATCCCGTTCTGGTTCCCCGAGTGGGCCCAGCAGGACGCGGAGCTGATGAGCCGCGCCACCGGCCTGATGGAGCAGATCGAGGAGTTCCAGCACTGGATGGCCGACCACTTCGGGCTGGACGAGGAGGGCGTCAAGTTCCACGAGAAGAAGGAGAAGACCTCCTTCATGCGCCGCTTCGCCCCCGAGGGCCTGGCCACCGGCCTGGTCTGGACGGCGAACGTGCGCACCCTGCGCCACGTCATCGAGAACCGCACCGCGCCGGGCGCCGAGGAGGAGATCCGGCTGCTGTTCGGCAAGATCGGCGAGCTGATGGTCAAGGAAGCGCCCTCGCTGTTCGGCGACTACACCGTCGAGGACGGCGCCTGGGTTCCCGGCTGGCGCAAGGTCTGACGGGCCGTCGGACCGCGGCCCGCACCGGCTCACCCGTGCGGCCACCCGCCGGCGGGCCGCGAAGCGGCCGCTGACCTGCACCGACGGGCAGATGGCCGGACCCGTCCCGAATGCCCGGATTGCGGCGCTATCGGGGGCTCCATACGCTCAGGACACGGATTCCGGTGCTGCGTGAACCCCCGAGCGCGCAGTACCGGAATCCCATGTCGGGCCCGGCCCGCGGCCCCGAGCACTGTCCAAACCCTGGACCTGCGTGGCTGACGACCACCGCCCTACGAGTAGTTTTGGACCCATGGCTCCGACCTCCACACCGCAGACGCCCTTCGGCCGGGTCCTGACCGCGATGGTCACCCCGTTCACCGCCGACGGCGAGCTCGACCTCGACGGCGCCCAGCGCCTCGCCGCCCACCTGGTGGACTCCGGTAACGACGGCCTGGTGCTCAACGGCACCACCGGCGAGTCGCCCACCACCACCGACGCGGAGAAGGCCCGGCTGGTCCGGGCCGTGGTCGAGGCGGTCGGGGACCGCGCCCACGTCGTCGCCGGCGTCGGCACCAACAACACCCATCACAGCGTCGAACTCGCCCGCCAGGCGCAGGCCGCCGGCGCCCACGGCCTGCTCGCGGTCACCCCGTACTACAGCAAGCCCCCGCAGGAAGGCCTGTACCGGCACACCGTCGCCGTGGCCGACGCCACCGAGCTGCCGGTCATGCTGTACGACATCCCCGGCCGCGCCGCCGTCGCCCTCGAACACGACACCCTGGTCCGCCTCGGCGAGCACCCCCGGATCGTCGCCAACAAGGACGCCAAGGGCGACGTCGGCGCCGCGGCCCGCGCCATCGCCGACTCCGGCCTCGCCTGGTACTCCGGCGACGACAACCTGACCCTGCCGCTGCTCTCGGTCGGAGCCGTCGGCGTGGTCAGCGTGGTCGGCCACGTCGTCGCCGCCGAGATGCGCGCCATGATCGAGGCCTTCGTCGCCGGCGACCACGCCAAGGCGCTCGCCGTCCACCAGAGCCTGCTGCCGGTGTACGCCGGAATGTTCCGCACCCAGGGAGTGATCCTCTCCAAGGCTGCGTTGAACCTGCAGGGACACCCGGCCGGCCCGCTCCGGCTGCCCCTGGTCTCCGCCACGGACGCGGAGATCGCCCGGTTGAAGGAGGATCTCGCCGCCGGCGGGGTACACCTGTAACCAACAAACAGACGTGCGCGCCCCCAGGCTCGCCGGACCCCACCAGGGTCCGCCGCTGGACCGGGACCGAAGGCGCGCGGCAATCGGCAGTCAGGTAACCACGATGGACGCACGCCATATGTCACCGGGGGACGAACCCTCCGGGCATATGGCGTGCGTCGTGAGGAGAGTCTTTTGAGCCACCCGCACCCCGAACTCGGCGCTCCCCCCGCTCTCAAGGAGGGCGCCCTCCGCATCACCCCGCTGGGCGGTCTCGGCGAGATCGGCCGCAACATGACGGTCCTCGAGTACGGCGACCGCATCCTGATCATCGACTGCGGCGTGCTCTTCCCCGAGGACGAGCAGCCCGGCGTCGACCTGATCCTCCCCGACTTCAGCTACATCCGGGACCGCCTCGACAAGGTCGACGGCATCGTCCTGACCCACGGCCACGAGGACCACATCGGCGCCGTCCCGTACCTCCTGCGGGAGAACCCGGACATCCCGCTGATCGGCTCCAAGCTGACCCTCGCGCTGATCGAGGCCAAGCTCGCCGAGCACCGCATCCGCCCCTACGTCCTGGAGGTCGCCGAGGGCGACCGCGAGCGGATCGGCCCCTTCGACTGCCAGTTCATCGCGGTCAACCACTCCATCCCCGACGCCCTGGCCGTCGCCGTCCGCACCCCCGCGGGCATGGTCGTCGCCACCGGTGACTTCAAGATGGACCAGCTCCCGCTGGACGGCCGCCTCACCGACCTGCCGACCTTCGCCAAGCTGGCCGAAGAGGGCATGGACCTGCTCCTGGTGGACTCCACCAACGCCGAGGTCCCCGGCTTCATCCCGCACGAGCGCGACATCTCCGCCGCGCTGCGCAACGTCTTCGCCAACGCGGAGAAGCGCATCATCGTCGCCTCCTTCGCCAGCCACGTGCACCGCATCCAGCAGGTGCTGGACGCCGCGCACGAGTACAAGCGCAAGGTCGCCTTCGTCGGCCGCTCGATGGTCCGCAACATGGGCATCGCCCGGGACCTCGGCTACCTGAAGGTCCCCGGCAACCTGATCGTCGACGTGAAGACCCTCGACGACCTGCCCGACAAGGAGGTGGTGCTGATCTGCACCGGCTCCCAGGGCGAGCCGATGGCCGCGCTGTCCCGGATGGCCAATCGCGACCACCAGATCCGCATCGTCGAGGGTGACACCGTCGTCCTCGCCTCCTCGCTGATCCCCGGCAACGAGAACGCCGTCTACCGGGTCATCAACGGCCTCACCCGCTGGGGCGCGAAGGTCGTCCACAAGGGCAACGCCAAGGTGCACGTCTCCGGCCACGCCTCGGCCGGCGAGCTGCTGTACTTCTTCAACATCTGCAAGCCGAAGAACCTGATGCCGGTCCACGGCGAATGGCGCCACCTGCGCGCCGCCGCCGACCTCGGCATCGCCACCGGCGTCCCGCGCAACCGCGTGGTCATCGCCGAGGACGGCGTCTGCGTCGACCTGGAGAAGGGCGTCGCCCGGATCGCCGGCAAGGTCCAGGCCGGCTACGTCTACGTGGACGGCTCCTCGGTCGGCGACATCACCGAGGCCTCCCTCAAGGACCGCCGCATCCTCGGCGAAGAGGGCTTCATCTCGGTCTTCGTGGTGGTCGACTCCACCAACGGCAAGATGGTCAGCGGCCCGACCATCCAGGCCCGCGGCTCCGGCATCGACGACAGCGCGTTCGCGGCCGTCGCCGGCAAGCTGGAGGAAGCCCTCACCCGCTCCGCCGGGGAAGGCGTCCTGGAGGTCCGCCAGGTCCAGCAGCTGGTCCGCCGGACCGTCGGCAAGTGGGTCGCCGACAACTACCGGCGCCGCCCGATGATCCTCCCGGTCGTCGTCGAGGTCTGACCGACCTGATTTGACCTGGGGCAGCCCGGTGCGTAATGTTCTCCGGGTTGCCCCACGGTCGTGCGGCTTCGCTCCTGAATCGAATTCGTTCGAATGGGAGCGGGGAAAACAGGCCGAGAAACTCTGATAGAGTTCGGGAGCGCCGAAAGGCGAAAGCAAATCGGATCGAATGAAACTCCGGAAAACGGAGCGGAAAACATCTGATAAGCTGGAAACACGAAAGAACGAAGCGCCCGGAGGGCCGGTCGGAAGGCCGCTCGAAGGAAGTGTCCGTTCCTTGAGAACTCAACAGCGTGCCAAAAGTCAACGCCAGATATGTTGACATCCCCGGCC
>NZ_JBSGDD010000037.1:0-62027 GCF_053602195.1 Kitasatospora sp. NPDC004531
GGCTCCCCGCGCGGGGAGCCGGCCGTCCGGCGTGTCAGGTGACCTCGCCGCGCCGGGCGAACCGGTCCTCGCGCCACTCGCCGGAGGCCAGCACCTCGCGCAGCGCCGCCGCCGCGTCGTGCACGTCCGTCCGGGACAGGTACAGCGGGGTGAAGCCGAACCGCATCAGGTCGGGCGCCCGGAAGTCGCCGATCACGCCGCGGGCGATCAGCGCCTGGACGATCCGGTAGCCCTCCGGGTGCCGCAGCGCCACCTGGCTACCGCGCCGCTCGGGCTGCCGGGGCGTCACCGGCACCACGTCCAGGTCGGACGTCAACTCCAGGAACAGGTCGGCGAGTTCGAGGCTCTTGGCGCGCACCGCCGCCGGATCGGCCAGCTCCCACACGTCGAGCGCGGCCTCCAGGGCGGCCAGGCCGAGCACCGGCGGCGTGCCGGTGAGGAAGCGGGTGACGCCCTCGGCGGGACGGTAGCCCGGCTCGAAGTCGAACTGCCGGGCGTGGCCGAACCAGCCGGTCAGCGGCTGCCGGGCCGCCGCGTGGTGCCGCTCGGCGGCGTACAGGAACGCGGGCGCGCCGGGTCCGCCGTTCAGGTACTTGTAGCCGCAGCCGACCGCGAAGTCCGCGCCCGCCGCGTCCAGTTCGATCGGCAGCGCCCCGGCGGTGTGGCACAGGTCCCAGACGGCGAGCGCGCCCGCGCGGTGGATGCGCTCGGTGACGGCTGCCATGTCCAGTAGTTCGCCGGTGCGGTAGTCCACGTGCGACAGCAGCACCACGGCGGTGTCCGCGTCCAGCGCCTCGTCCAGCCGGGCCGCCGAGTCGATCAGCACCGGGCGGACGCCCGGGTGCAGGCCGGCCAGGCCGTCCGCGATGTACAGGTCGGTGGGGAAGGCGCCGCGCTCGGCGACCAGCGCGCTGCGGCCGGGGCGCAGCCGCAGGGCCGCGCCGAGCACCTTGAACAGGTTGACGGAGGTGGAGTCGCAGACCACCACCTGGCCGGGGGCGGCGCCCAGCAGGTGCGCGCCGAGGCGGTCGCCGAGCCGGCCGGGCTGGTGGAACCAGCCGGCGTCGTTCCAGGACCGGATCAGGCCGGTGCCCCACTCCTCGGCCACCACCTTCGCCAGGTGGCCGGGGGTGCGGCGGGGCAGCGCGCCGAGCGAGTTGCCGTCCAGGTAGAGCACGCCCTCGGGCAGCGTGAACTGCTCGCGCATCGGGTGCAGCGGGTCGGCGGCGTCGCGGGCCGCGCAGTCCGCGCGGGTGGGGACGGCGGTGTGCGTTGTCACAGTTCGTTCCTGACTGACCACAGTTCGGGGAAGACGTCCTGGTCGGCGGAGTGCTTGAGCCAGCTCAGGCCGCTGGAGCCGCCGGTGCCGGGCTTGCCGCCCATGGTGCGCTTGACGGCCGAGTAGTGGCGCTGGCGCCAGCGGGTGACCCGCTCGGCGGTGTCGAGCAGCGCCTCGCCGAGCCGCGCCAGGTCGGCGAGCGCGGGGTCGGTGTAGACGGCCCGCCAGGCCGCCTCGACGGCCTCGTCGTGCTCGCGGCGGGCGGCGGCGGGGCCGGCGGGTATCTCCAGGCCGCGCCGGGCGAGGACGGCCAGCGCCTCGTCGTAAAGGCTGGGGGTGCGCAGCTCGGTGAACAGCTCGTCGTACTCGGCGGGGGAGTCCTGGTACATGGTCAGCAGGCGTTCGCTCTTGTTGCCGAGCAGGAACTCCAGCCGCAGGAACGCCGAGGACTGGAAGCCGGACGCCTCGCCGAGCACCGGCCGGAAGGCGTTGAACTCGTTCGGGGTCATCGCGGCCAGCAGGTCCCAGGAGGAGACCAGCACGTCCTGCACGTGCTGCCCCCGGCGCAGCGCGGCCTGCGCGCCGGTCAGGTCGTCCTCGCGCAGCGCGGCGCGGGCGGTCGTCCACTCGCGGTGCAGCAGGTCGAACAGCAGCTCCATCACCTGGGTGGTGACGATGAACGTGTACTCGGAGGGCTCCGCGCTGCGGGGCTGCTGGAGCGAGTGCAGCTCGGTCAGGCGCACGTACTGGGCGTACGGGGTGGACGCGTCGGGTGCCTGGTCGCTGCCGAACCGCAGGTGGGGCCGGTGGGTCTGCCGGGTCATGGCCGGTACCTCCTGGTCGCGCCCGCCCCGGGGTGCGGCGGACGCCACCATTGTGCGGCGCGGCGGCCTGCTCTTGAATGGGCGTCGTAGCCCGATCGGCGGCCGCTGCCTGTCGTTCGAAAGGCACTTCGGGCGAATCGCCTGACGAACACAAAGGAGCCCGATCTTGGACGCGGTGGACCGGCTGCTGCTGGCCGAACTCCAGGCCGACGCGCGGCTGTCGTACAACGAGCTGTCCCGCCGGGTGAACCTGTCGCCGCCGGCGGTGGCGGAGCGGGTGCGCCGGCTGGAGTCGGACGGCGTGATCACCGGCTACCACGCGCACCTGGACCCGGCGAAGGCCGGGGCCGCGGTGATGGCGCTGGTGACGGTGCAGTGCTACGGGCCGCGCTGCGTGCTGCGCGACCCGGAGGTGGCGCACTGGCCGGAGGTGTTCCAGCTGCACCGGGTGACCGGCGGCGCGTGCTGCGTGCTGCTGGTGGGCGTCCCCGACATGCCGGCCTTCGAGCGGCTGACCGACCGGCTGGGCGGCTACGGGCAGCCGACCAGTTCGAT
The DNA here is from genome assembly GCF_053602195.1 of Kitasatospora sp. NPDC004531. Taxonomy (NCBI): domain Bacteria; kingdom Bacillati; phylum Actinomycetota; class Actinomycetes; order Kitasatosporales; family Streptomycetaceae; genus Kitasatospora; species Kitasatospora sp. NPDC004531. Next base: position 2,659 of record NZ_JBSGDD010000037.1, read on the forward strand.
GATCCTGTCCAGCCCGGTGCCGTGGCGGGCGATCCAGGCGTCCTGAGCACGCGGGCGGTCAGCGCAGCCGGACGGTGACGCCGCCCTGGCGCAGCACGTCGAGGACGGCGTCGAAGTAGGAACGTTCCTCCTCGTCGGGGCCGATCACCCGGCGGGTGAGCGCCTGGGCGGAGACCAGGGCGTCGCGCCAGATCAGCACGAACGGCGGCTCGGGGGTGTAGCCGCCGCGCAGCACGTCGGCGAGGGCGTCGAGGTTGCTGCCGTAGTAGCCGCGGGGGGCGTGCACGGCGCGGCCGAGTTCGGCCCACAGGGTGGGTTCGTCGGTGACCCGGCGGCCGTGCAGGACGTACTCGGGCGGCTGCGGTGCGGTGGGCATCGGGAGTCTCCCTGCGGGTGGGTCGGGTCGCCCGGATGGGTTCGCCGGGTCGAAGGGCGGCGGTGCGCGCGCTGGGATGGGCCCTACACGTCTTCTCCTCCACCCCAGGGGCAACACCATGACCAGTCTGCACCGCACCGATCTCGGCTTGTTGGCACTGCGCACGGTGGTGGGCGGTGTCCTGTTCGCGCACGGCGCCCAGAAGCTGTTCGGCTGGTTCGGCGGCGGCGGCCTGGAGGGCACCGCGCAGGCCATGGAGCAGATGGGCTTCGAGCCGGGCGAGCGCAGCGCGCTGGCGGCGGCCCTGGGCGAGGCGGGCGGCGGCGCGCTGCTGGCGGCGGGCCTGGCCACCCCGGTGGCCGGGTCGGTGGTCGCCGGGACGATGGCCGGCGCGATCGCCGTGCACTACCCGGCGGGCTTCTTCGCGCACGGCGGCGGCTACGAGTACCCGGCGCTGCTGGGCGCCTGCGGCCTGGCGCTGGCGGTGTCCGGCCCGGGCTGCTACTCGCTGGACGCGGCCTCCGGGCACACGCTGGGCCGCCCATGGATGGGCGTGCTGGCGTTCGCGGCGAGCGCGGCGGGCGCCGTCGCGGTGGTGTCGCGCCGTCAGGACGTGCTGCGCGGGCGGGAGGCCCGGGCCGCCGACGAGGCGACCGGCGAGAACGGCACCGGGCTCTCCTGAGCACCGCGACGGGACAGGGAGATTCACATGGAGCGACGGTTGCGGACGGCGGCGGCCTGGACGGCGGCCGTGCTGCTGGGCTCGGCGGCGCTGGCGGGCTGCACCTCGAACGGCAAGCCGTCGGCGGAGGTGTCCTCGGCCTTGCAGAACGCGACGTCCGCGCTGGCCTCGGCGGCGGCGTCGGCGACCGCGAAGATCGGTTCGGCGGCGGCCTCGGCGGGCGAGTCCGCGCGGGCGGCGGCGTCCTCGGCGCTGGCGGACGTCAAGGGCGGGCTGAACGCGACCGGTGACGTGGCGCTGGGGTCGGCGACCACCGACGCGGACGGGAAGCTGTCGGTGCCGCTGACGGTCACCAACCACGGCTCCCAGCCTGGCAAGTACACGATTCAGGTCAACTTCGACGACGCCTCGGGGAACCTGCTGGACGCCACCGTGGTGAACGTGCCGGAGGTGGCCGCGGGGGCGACTGCGCAGGCCACGGCGCGGAGCAACCGTTCGCTGAACGGTCCCGTGACGGCTGTGGTGGCCAACGCCCTGCGGTACTGACCGGACACCGAACCTTAAGCGTGGCGTAAGCGTCAGATCCCGCTCTTGACGCCCGAGTTGGTCTAGTCCATTTTACTTGGCAGGTGCAGGGAGCCCCTGGGCCGGCGCTGGTGGTTCAGACCACCGGCGCCGGTTCGGCTTATCCCGGCACTGGCGTTATTGCAGGCCAACGCTCGATTCCCCTGTCATGCCCCCTGGCTGTGCGGCCCCACCTCGCACGGTTCGCACCCGGGTTTGTCAGGACCCCCACAACCAGGAGTCACGCAGCCATGCTTCGTACCGTTACCCCCGAGTCGCCCTCGCGGCGGCGCCCCAAGGGCTGGGCCGCGCTCGCGGCCGGCACCGCGGCCTCCCTGCTGCTCGGCGGCACCCTCGCGCTGTCCGGCGGCACCGCCCAGGCGGCCCCCACCAACTCGACCGGCGCGCCGGCCACCAGCGGCGGCATCAAGGTGGCGTACTTCGACCAGTGGTCGATCTACACCAACGCCTACTACCTGAAGACCATGAACGACACCGGCGCCGCCGGCAAGCTCGACTACCTGATCTACGACTTCGGCAACATCGACCCCACCAACCTCACCTGTTTCGAGGCCAACAAGGCCGCGTCGCAGAACGAGGACGACCCCAACGCGGGTGACGGCGCGGGCGACTCCTTCGCCGACTACCAGAAGAGCTTCGGCGCCGACATCTCGGTCGACGGCGTGGGCGACACCTGGAACCAGCCGATCGTGGGCAACTTCAACCAGCTGAAGAAGCTGAAGGCGAAGAACCCCAACCTCAAGGTGCTGCTGTCGATCGGCGGCTGGACCTACTCGAAGTACTTCTCCGACGCCGCGGCCACCGACGCGTCCCGCAAGAAGTTCGTGTCCTCCTGCGTCGACCTGTACATCAAGGGCAACCTGCCCCAGCAGGGCGGCTACGGCGGCCCGGGCACCGGCGCCGGCATCTTCGACGGCATCGACATCGACTGGGAGTATCCGGGCGGCAACGGCCACACCGGCAACCACTCCTCGCCCAACGACAAGCAGAACTTCACCGCGCTGCTCGCCGAGTTCCGCAGCCAGCTGGACGCCCAGGGCAAGACCGACAACAAGACCTACAGCCTCGCGGCCGCGGTCGGCGCCGGTCAGGACAAGATCAAGTACGTCGAGACCGACAAGATCGGTCAGTACCTGACCTTCCTCGACATCATGACGTACGACATGCACGGCGGTTGGGAGGCCAAGGGCCCGACCAACCACCAGGCGCCGATCTACACCAACCCGAACGACCCGATGAACCCGCTTCCGGGCGGCAACGGGAAGTACTCGCTGGACAACGCCATCAAGGCGTACACCGTGGGTGACCCGCAGTACGGCATCCCCGGCGGCTTCCCGGCGAAGAAGATCAACGTCGGCGTCCCGTTCTACTACCGCGGCTGGACCGGCGTCACCGCCGGCAACAACCACGGCCTGTTCCAGCCGGCGACCGGCCCGGCGGCCGGCGGCAGCTACTCGGGCAACGTGGCCGGCATCAAGATGTTCAAGGAGCTGAACGGCTTCGTGGACAACCCGGCCTACACCTACTGGGACGACGCCGCGAAGGCCGCGTACTTCTACGACGGCACCACCTTCTGGTCGGGCGAGAACGCCCAGTCGATCCAGGCCAAGCTGGACTACGCGCACTGCAACGGCCTCGGCGGCTCCTTCGCCTTCTCGATGTACGACCTGGGCACCCAGACCGCGCTGTTCGACAAGATGGTGAGCGCCACCAACGGCTCCGCCGCGAACTGCCCGGCCGCCCCGACCGGCTCGGCCTCCCCGTCGACCTCGACCTCGGCCTCGCCGTCGACCTCCGCGTCGCCGTCCACCTCGGCCTCCCCGTCGACCTCGGCCTCGCCGTCGCAGTCGGCCTCCCCGTCGCCGTCCACCGGCGCCTGCTCGGCCGCCCCGAGCTGGAACGCGGGCACCGTGTACGCCACCGCGACCAAGGTCTCCTGGAAGGGCCACTACTACACCAACAAGTGGTGGACCACCGGCGAGGACCCCAGCCTGAGCGGCCAGTGGGGCACCTGGACCGACAACGGCCCGTGCTGAACCCGCGCTGACTGACAGCTGAACGACCTCTCGAACGACGAGGGGCGCAGGGAGATCCCTCCCCGCGCCCCTCATCGCGTTTTCCGCCGTGCGGGAGGTGGCGGTCAGCAGGTCAGGTCGTCGGTGCGGCCGAGGGCGTCCGGCTGGGACTCCTCGATCCGGCGCAGCATCCGGGTGAGGGTGGCGGCCAGCTCGGGGCGGGCCTCGGCGGTGACGTCCCGGAGCACGTCGGCCTCGAAGACGGCGGCCATCCGCATCAGCTCGATCCACTTGTCGCGGCCGAGCGGGGTGAGCTCGATGATCACCCGGACCCGGTTGGCCTCGTCGCGCTCGCGGGTGACCAGGCCCTCGGTGACCATCCGGTCGATCCGGTGGGTCATCGCGGCCGGGGTCAGGCCGAGCCGCTTGGCGAGCTCGCCCGGGCCGAGCCGGTACGGGCTGCCGGCGAACACCAGCGCCTTGAGCACCTCCCACTCGGCGTTGGTGATGCCGAGGGTGGCCAGCTGGCGGCCGTAGGCCACGTTCATCCGGCGGGCGAGCCGGGAGAGGGTGGAGACGATGGTCTCCACCTGGGGGTCCACGGTGGGGAATTCCCGCTGGTAGAGGGCCACCTGCTCGGCGATGCCGAGTTCTGTGGGTGTGGCGGGCTCCGCTCTGCGTGCGCTCATACGGTCATTCTTCCACGCATGGTGCAGCTGTTAAGCCTTTGACGCGTTAAGGTTTCCATGCGTAGACTTTAGGTCTGAAATCTTACGGGGTAAAGCGGCGGGCAGGGGCCCGGCTTTCGTCGAGTCTTCGAGGGGTGTCAAGTGAAGGAGTGGGGCGGCCGACTGCGTCGCGTCCAGATCGGCAATGCGCTGAGCGCGTTCGGCAGCGGCTTCACGCTGCCGTACATGTTCGTGTACGTGAACGAGGTGCGCGGCCTCGGCTCGGCGGCGGCCGGCGCGGTGTTCACCGTGTTCGCGCTGGCCGCGCTGGCCGTGCTGCCGTTCACCGGCCGCGGCATCGACCGGTACGGTCCGCGTCCGGTGCTGCTGGCCGGTACGGCGATGGCCGCCGCCGGCGCGTTCGCCTTCGGCCAGGCCGCGAGCACGCCCACGCTGCTGATCTCCTCCTTCCTGTTCGGCGCCGGCGTCACCACCTGCCAGCCGGCGCTCGCCACGATGATCGTCCGCTGCACCCGCAAGGCCGAGCGCTCCCGCGCCTTCGCGCTCCAGTTCACGCTGGTCAACCTGGGCATGGGCATCGGCGCGCTGGTCGGCGGCCAGATCGTCGACACCGCCGACCCGGCCAGCCTGACCAGGCTGTTCACCATCGAGGCGCTGACCTTCCTCGGGCTGGCCGCCGTCACCGGCACCGCGAGGATGCCCGCCGCCGAGGTCGAGCCGGCCGGGCCGGCCGGCGCCGGGAGCCGGGGCGGGCTGCGGGCGCTGGTCGCCGACAAGGCGATGCTGCGGCTGTGCCTGCTCGCCGGGCTGATCTTCTTCACCTGCTACGGCCAGTTCGAGTCCGGCGTCGCCGCGTTCGCGACCCACACCGTGGGCACCCCGGAGTCCACCCTGGGCCTGGCGATCGGCGCGAACGCGCTGACCATCGTGGTGCTGCAGATGTTCGTCGTCCGGATCACCGAGCGCCGCCGCCGCACCACCGCGATGGCCGCCGCCGGCGTGGTCTGGCTCGCTGCCTGGGGCATGGCCATGGTGGCCGGCCTGATCCGCGAGCAGGAGATGGCCGCGACGGTCGCCATCGTCGCGATCTACGCCCTGTTCGGCGTCGGCGAGTCGCTGCTGGCGCCGACCATGAGCCCGATCGTCGCGGACCTCGCGCCGGCGCGGCTGGTCGGCACCTACAACTCCGGCTACGCGCTGGTGAAGCAGATCGCCGTCGCGGTCGGCCCGGCCGTCGGCGTCATGCTGGTCGGCTCCGGCACCTGGCCGCTCTACCTGGCCTCGATGGCGCTGTGCACGCTGCTGATCGTCGCCCTCGCCGTTCGGCTGCGCGGCTTCCTGACGCCCGCGCAGGACAACGTGCGGGTGATCCAGGTGCCGCAGCGCGAGCTGCGGGAGCTGGAGGCGGTGGCCTGACGGGGCTGACGGGGCTGACGGGGCTGACGTGCCTGACGGCCCGGGGCCGCTCGGGCGGGAGGATCTCTCCCGGCCGGGCGGCCCTTCGTGTGTGGGGCAGGGGTCAGTGGCGGGTCGGCATCAGGAGGGAGAAGGTGTCCTCGCGGGACGGGAAGCGGATCGCCAACGGGGCGATGGGGCCGGTCAGTTCGAGGACGAGCTGGTCGGCGCCGCCCACCGCCTCCAGCAGGAAGTCGCGGTTGACGTGGACCAGCAGCTCGGTCGGGTCGGCGCCCGGGAGGGCGTCGGCGGCGGTGGCGGTCACGGCGGTGAGGGGGAAGTCGACGCCGTCCTGGGAGCGGGTGGCGGTGGCCGGCCCGGTGGCGGCCAGCATGGAGTGCAGCTGGTCGGCCGTGAGCGTCAGCCGGTGGGTGGGCTCCAGGCGGACCACCCGGCGGTAGTCCGGGAAGTCGTGCTCGGCGCCCGCGCCGGAGAGCTCGCGGCCGGCCGCGCGGATGGCGAACCGGTCGCTGTCGAGGACGAGTTCGGCCTCGGCGTCGTCACCGGCGTCGGTGAGCAGGGCGCGGGCCGCGTCCGCGAGGGCGGTCGGCAGCAGCGCGGAGGCGGCCGGGCCGTCCAGCGCGGCCGGGCAGTCGGCAACCGCCATCCGGTAGCGGTCGGTGGCGACCAGGCGCAGCACGCCGTCCTCCGCGTCCAGGAAGATCCCCGCCACGGCGGGCACCGAGGCGTCGGACGGGGCGGCGAAACGCACCGCGTCCAGGGCGGCTGCGAGGCGGGCGGCGGGGACGGTGAGACGGGTCTGCGGCATGGGAAACTCCCTGGAGTCGAGCAAGGCACGGACAGTGGAGAGTTCACGGCGGGCATCGGAGAGGCCGTCCTCCAGCCGGCGCAGGTGCGCGTCCAGCTCGGCGCGGGCCTCGGCCGGGGAGCCGGTGAGGATCCTGGCGATTCCCGCGAGCGGCATGCCGACACGGCGCAGGCGCGCCAGCAGGCGGGCGTCCGGCAGTTGCTCGTCGGCGTACCAGCGGTAGCCCGTGTGCGGGTCCACCACGGCGGGGGCGAAGATGCCGGCGCTGTCGTAGAAACGCAGGGCGCTGACGGTCAGGCCGGTGGCGCGGGCGGTTTCGCCGATGGTGCGCAACGTGTTCTCCACGGGAGGGACTCTGGGGGCTCGACCTGGTTGAGGGTCAAACGTAGCTGCGCGACAAGCGCCGGCGGGTCCGCGTGGGCGCTCGCACGTGCAGGTCGTTGTCGTGAGTCGCGATCTTTCCGACGAGTGCGTTCCCCTTCGCGCAGTTCCCCGCGCCCCTGTTGTGCTCTCCCCGGCTTCGCACCCTGGGCCGCTAGGATTTGCGACATTGCGGACATGTCGTCAACTTGCGGGCGGACGGGGAGATATGGCGCTGGCGGTCGAGGGGCGGCGGCGGGTGGGCGGTGCGGTCGGGGCGGGGGAGCGGGGCGGGTGGTGGGGGGCGGTGGGGGTGGCGGTGTTCGCGGGGGTGGTGCGGCTGTGGGGGCTGCCGTATCCGAACGCGTTCGTGTTCGACGAGACGTACTACCCGAAGGACGCGTGGTCGCTGCTGCAGCAGGGCTACGAGGGAGTCTGGCCGGACAACGCGAACCAGCTGATCCTCGGGGTGCCGCAGGTGATCCCGCTCAGCGCGGAGCCCGCGTTCGTCGCGCATCCGCCGCTCGGCAAGTGGGCGATCGCGGTGGGGGAGCACTTCTGGGGGCTGCACCCGTTCGGCTGGCGGATCGTGGTGGCCGTGCTGGGGTCGCTGAGTGTGCTGATGCTGGCCAGGATCGGCCGCCGGCTGTTCCGGTCGACGCTGCTCGGGTGCGTCGCGGCGCTGCTGATGGGCGTGGACGGGCTGCAGTTCGTGATGAGCCGGGTCGGCCTGCTGGACGGGATCTCGGCGTTCTTCGTGCTGGCCGCGTTCGGGTGTCTGCTGATCGACCGGGACGGCGCGCGTGACCGGCTGCGGGCCGCGTGGGCGGAGGGCGGGCGCGCCGGGGACGAGGTGCGGCTCGGGGCGCGGCCGTGGCGGGTCGCCGCCGGGGTGCTGCTGGGGGCGGCGTGCGCGGTGAAGTGGAACGGGTTGCAGATCCTGGCGGTGTTCACCGTGCTGACGCTGCTGTGGGACCGGGCCGGGCGGCGGGCGGCCGGGGCGTGGCGGCCGTGGCAGTCGATGGTGCGGCGGGACCTGTGGCCGGCGGCGCTGTCGATGGTGGGCAGCGCGCTGGTGGTGTACGTCGCCTCGTGGAGCGGCTGGTTCGCGAGCAGCGGCGGCTACGACCGGCACTGGGCGGACGGCCGGGCCGGGCTGTCGCCGGAGCGGACGCCGCTGGTCGACGTCCCGCTGCCGCAGGTGCCGATGGGCTGGGTGCCCGCGCCGCTGCGCAGCCTGTGGCACTACCACGCGCAGATGTACGACTTCAATACCGGCCTGTCGTCCCCGCACGCCTACCAGTCGAACCCGTGGAGCTGGCTGGTGCAGGGCCGACCGGTCTCCATGTACTGGGAGCAGGTGGCGGACGGGCAGCGCGGCTGCCGTTCCGCGGAGGGGTGCGCGAGCCAGATCCTGGCGCTGGGCACCCCGTTCCTGTGGTGGGCGGCGTGCTTCGCGCTGGCGTACGCGCTGTACCGGTGGTTCTTCCGGCGGGACTGGCGGTCGGGCGCGATCCTGGCCGGGGTGGTCGGGATCTACCTGCCGTGGTTCCAGTACCAGCAGCGGACGATCTTCTCCTTCTACATGGTGCTGCTGGTGCCGTTCCTGTGCCTGGCGCTGGCGCAGATGCTGGGCGCGATGCTCGGTCCGGAGGGCTGCCCGCCGCGCCGCCGGCGGTGGGGGGCGGCCGGGGCCGGGCTGATCGTGCTGGCGGTCGTCGGCTGCTTCGCGTACTTCCTGCCGCTGTACACGGCGGAGGTGATCCCGATGTCCGAGTGGCGCGACCGGATGTGGTTCACCAGCTGGATCTGACCGCCCGCCGCAGGTGGGGCCACGGGCCGGGACGGGCAGTGGCCGGCGTCCGGTAAGCTCGGTCCGTTGTTGAAGGGGAGTAGCCCTCCACCGGACCGTCGACATACTGGCCCGTCCCTCGCGGACGTGCCCGGCGCCCGGGGCACCTCGCGGGGTGTCGGCGAGACCTTCGGCCGCAGTGCTGTGACCATGACCAGTGCTGCCGGGCCGAGGCGTCCCCTTCCACGGGTGCCCGGTGCCACGGCGGCCCGAGACCGAGAGACCTCCGTATCCGATGAACAGTCTGACCATCGCCGCGCTGACGTTCGGCATCATCTTCCTGTCCGAACTGCCGGACAAGACCGCCCTGGCCAGCCTGGTCCTCGGCACCAAGTACCGGGCGAGCTACGTGTTCGCGGGCATCGCCGCCGCGTTCGCCGTGCAGGTCGCGCTCGCCCTGGTCGCCGGCAGCCTGCTGGCGCTGCTCCCGCACCGCTGGGTGGAGGGCGTCACCGGCCTGCTGTTCCTGATCGGCGCCGGCATGCTGCTGTGGCACAAGGAGGAGGAAGAGGAGGAGGGCGAGGGCAAGGAGCCGAAGAACAGCTCGTTCTGGCGGGTCTCCGCCACCAGCTTCGCGATCGTTGCCGTCGCCGAGTTCGGCGACCTCACCCAGATCATGACCGCCAACCTGGCCGCCAAGTACGCGAACCCGCTGGCCGTCGGCCTGGGCTCCTGGCTGGCGCTGTGCGCGGTCGGCGGCATCGCCATCGTCGGCGGGCAGAAGCTGCTGCGGCACGTGCCGATGAAGGTCATCGTGCGGATCGCCGCGCTGGCGATGATCGCGCTGGCCGGGTTCAGCCTGTTCAAGGCGATCACCGGCTGACGCCGGTCGACAGTCGCGGTCAGCAGTCCGGGTTCTGGGCGGCGGCCTCCAGGGCGGCTCGGGTTCGTTCGTCGTAGACGCCCTTGGTGTTCTTCAGCCCGCTCCGGCGCTGGAATTCGGACAGCAGGCTCTGGGTGGCCAAGCCGAATCCCGGGTCGCCGTCTCTGGTCAGGTCTCCCTTGAGCCAGTTGGGCGGGTAGCACAGGGCCGTCACCAGCAGGTGCTGCAACTGCGTCACCTCCGGCCCCGTGTCGTTCCGCTGCAGCGTGCGGCTCGGGGCGGACGAGGACGGCTGGGCGGTGGTCGGCGCGACGGTCGGCGGGGCCTGCGCGGCGGGGGTGGTCGGGGCCGTCGTCGGGCGGGCGGTGACGGTCTGGGACGGCCGGGCGGAGACCCGGGTCGGCGACGGGCTGTCGGCGCTCGCCGACGGCTCGGTGCTCGGCGGTGCGCTCGGCGTGGTCTCCGGGGACGGGGCCAGGCCGGTCGGCGCGGGCAGCGCGTGGTCGACGGAGTCCGGCGAGGCGGACAGCAGCATGGCGAGGATCACCGCCAGCGCGGTCACGCCCACCGCGCCGCCCGCGATCACCAGCCGCTTGCGGTCGGCGCTGCGCCGGCGTTGCGCGCGGCGCTCGGTCCGGCCGGCGGGCCCGGCCGGCTCGTCCTCGTGGAAGTTGAACATGCCCAGGTCGGTCGGCGCGGGCGGCCCGGCCGGGCCTGCCGGGACCGGGGGCAGCAGGGCGGTGGCCGGTTCGGGACCGGTCGGCACCGGCGGGATCAGCGCGGTCGGCGGCTCGGGCTGCGGCTGCGGTGGCGGGACCACCCGGCCCAGCGGGATCGGCGGGCCCTGCTCGGTCTGCACGAAGCGGCCCGGCCCCTGCGGGGGGACGGGCGGCAGCAGCTGTGTCGCGGCGTCCGACGGCGCGGGGGCCGGCGCGAACGGGCTGGCCGCCTGCGGAACGTGCGGCGGCCGGCCGGGCACCGGCGGCGGAACGGCGCCCGGTGCGGACGGCTGCGGCGGGACGAACGGCGGCTGCTCGGTGGCCAGTTGGGCGGTGATCGGCTGCACCGCGGGCACCACCCGGGTGGCGAACGGGTCGCCGGCGTCCGCCACGGGCGTCCCGGCGACGTACGGGCGCACCAGCGGCGGGGCGTCCAACGGCGGGAGGACGGCGGTCTGTTCGACCGGGGAGACGGCGGGGCACGCGCAGCTGCCGGCCGGTCCCGCGGTGCCGCAGCGGGGGCAGCGGTCTGCCGACATCGGCCGGTCCTCCTCGGGTCGCAGATCGAACGGGGTGATTATGCAGGACCATCCCACGGGGCAACAGGGACGGCCGGGGCAGGGGTGCCCGATGGTCAGCCGGCCGCCACCGTCACGGCCGACTGCTCGCGGTGCTGCTGCGGGCTGACCCCGCGCACCCGCTTGAACGCGGCGCTGAGGGCGAAGCCGCTGCCGTAGCCGACCCGGCGGGCGACCGCGGTGAGGGTGGCGTCCGGTTCGGCGAGCAGGTCGGCGGCCTGGGCGAGGCGCCAGTTGGTGAGGTACGTCATCGGGGGTTCGCCGACCAGGTCGGTGAAGCGCCGGGCCAGCGCGGCCCGCGAGACGCCCGTCTCGGCGGCGAGGTCGTGCACCGTCCAGCCGCGTGCCGGGTCGCTGTGCAGCAGGCCCAGGGCGCGGCCGACCACCGCGTCGGCGTGCGCCCGGTACCAGGCCGGGGCGCGGCCGGCGTCGCGGGAGAACCAGCTGCGCAGGGCGGAGATCAGCAGCAGGTCGAGCAGCCGGTCCAGCACCGCTTCCTGGCCCGGCTCGTCGCGTCCGATCTCGGCCTCCAGCAGGGCGATCAGCGGCGAGCTCCACTCCTCGGCGGGCAGCCGCAGCACCGGCGGAAGTGCCCGCAGCAGCCGGCCGCTGACCTCGCCGTGCAGCTGGTAGGTGCCGCTGAGCAGCACGGTCGCCGCGTCCCTGGCGGTGCCCCAGGTGCGCACGCCCTGGTCGAGTTCCTCGCACAGCCGCTCGCCGCCGGGGGTGGCCGACACCTGGCCCGGGTGGATCACCACTCGGGGCGCGGTCTGCGGGCGGTCGGCGACGGTGTACGGCTCCGGGCCGCGGACGATCGCCAGGTCGCCGGCGCGCAGCGGCACCGGCGGGCCGTCGTCCGGGACGATCCAGCCGTCGCCGCGCACCGTGGTCAGCACCGTCAGCGGCGCCCGGTCCTCGATCCGGATCGCCCACGGCGGGTCGAACACCGACCGCAGCAGGAACGCCCCTTGGGCCCGGGGGCCGGTCAGCAGTGCGGCGAGCGCGTCCATGGCGGCCAGCGTAGACGCCCGGCGCCCGGCCCTGGACGCTCGCGCATGCCAACGAGCTTCCGGGCCATGGATCTTGAGGCCCGCCGCCGGTTGACTCCTCCCCATGACCACACGAACGGGGGCCCACGGCATGGCAGTTCTCCGCACACTGACGCTGATCGGCGCGACCCTGGCCACCGGGCTCTGCGCGGGCCTGTTCTACTCCTACGCCTGCTCGGTGATGCCGGGCCTCGCCAAGGTCGACGACCGCGCCTTCGTCGACACCATGCAGCGCATCAACGTGGCCATCCTGAACGGCTGGTTCATGCTCACCTTCCTCGGCGCGCTGCTGCTCGTCGTCGCCGCGGGCGTCCTCCAGTGGCGCGGCGGCGACCGCACCGTGCTGCTGTGGATCGGCGCCGCCGCCGTCCTGTACCTGGCCGTGCTGGTCATCACCGGCGCGGTCAACGTCCCCCTCAACGACCGGCTGGCCGCCGCCGGCGACCCCTACCGGCTGACCGACCCCGCCGCCGTCCGCGCCGCGTTCGAGGACACCTGGGTCCGCTGGAACCTCGCCCGCGCCGTCACCGGCACCGCCGCCTTCGCCTGCCTGACCTGGGCGCTCACCCTCTCCGGCCGAAACTCCTGACGGCACCGGTCAGTCGGGGCGGACGGTGTGCGTGCCGTCGGGGGCGACGGCGAGCTCGAACCGCTCGAAGCCCGGCCGGCCCAGGCCGTCCCACCACCGCCACGCGGACTCCACCTCGTCCCACAGCCGGCGCGGGCCGGACTGCACCACCTCGAACTCCGTCCGCCCCGGCTCCCAGTCGGCCGTCGCCCAGGACGTGACGGCCGTGTCGTGCAGCCACAGCGTGTAGGAGCCGTCCGGGTAGCGCTCCGTCAGCGGGAAGGCCGACGGCACCCGGACGCCGATCGCGAACATGGCGGCCCAGTCGCCGAGCCGGTCCGGTGACAGGCCCGTGGTGGAGCGGACGCCGTCGGCGGGCCACGGCCCCGACAGGTAGGCGAGGCTGCCCGGCCGGGGGCTGCGCTGGGCACGCAGCCGCATGAACGCGGAGGACCGGACGAAGCGGCCGCGGGCGCTGCCGTCCTGCTGGACCGTCAGCCGCGCGACCGCCTCGCCGCCGTAGCCCGGCCCCCAGGGCACGACGATCACCGCACCCGGGCGGCACTGCCCGATCCAGGCGGCGGGAACCTGCCGGACCGAGCAGGTGGCGAGCACCCGGTCGAAGGGCGCGCCCGGCGGGTGCCCTCGGGCGCCGTCGCCCACGACGGCGGTGGGCGCGTACCCGGCGCGGGCCAGCCGGTGGCGGGCGGCGGCGGCCGTGGCCCGGTCGACCTCGACGGTGGTGACCTGCGCCGAGCCGAGGCGGTGCGCGAGCAGCGCGGCGTTCCAGCCCGTGCCGGTACCGATCTCCAGCACGCGATGGCCGTCCCGGACGTCCAGCGCCGCGAGCATCGAGAACACCATGGTGGGCATCGAGCTGGACGAACTCGGCGTCCTGCCCCTGGTGCCGGCGCCGTGCGCCCCGTCGTCCCACTGCGTGGTCAGCGGCACGTCCGCGTACACCGCCCGCCACCAGGCCGCCGGATCGTCCCGCCGGTTCACCGCGCCGCCCTGCCGCACGCCGTCCGCGGTGCCCGGCCACACCGTGTCCGGGACGAACAGGTGGCGGGGGACGGCGTGGTACGCCGCGAACCAGTCGGGCTGCAACGAGCCGTTGGCGATGAGCGCGGAGGCCAGCCGGTCGCGGCCGGCCTCCGCCGGATGACGTGCCGTCACCACCTCAGCGCCCCTCCGCCGGGCCCTGGCCGTCCGAGGTGTTCCCGCCCTCGTCACTGCCGCCGCCGCCGTGCTTGTTGCCGCTGTTGCTGTCGTCCTGCGGGCTGCCGCCGGTGCCGTCGCCGGTGCCGCCGGCGTGTCGGCCGTCGTCGAACGTGGGCATGGTGCCTCCTTGGCGCGCTGATGGTCGGACGGGGACTCCCGCCCGATGCTCACGCTAGGTGCCGGGGTGTGCGCGGCAGGTGGCCGATTCTCGGTGATTCTCCTGCGGGCGCGGGGAATTCGCCTCCTTGCGCAGGTTCGGGCTCAGGGGGCGCCCAGGGCCTGGCGGCAGCGGGAGATCACCCGCTGGGCGGCCGGGCCGTGGACCGCCGCGCGGCTCAGTGACTCCCACACCCGCAGATGGAGTGCCACGCTGTCCGGGTCGTCCAGCCAGAGTTCGGCGTGCCAGTCCTCGGCGATGACCAGGCGCTCGTCGTGGATCCAGAACCCGTTGGCGGGAGGCAGCTCGACCGGGGCGTCGAACGGGACGATGCCGAGCGTGACGTTGTCGAGCCCGATCACGCCGCTGAGTCGGTCGAGTTGGGCGGCCATGACGTTCGGCGGGCAGATCCGGGCGCGCAGGGCCGCCTCCCACATGACGATGTGGAACCGCTTTCCGCGCCGGTACAGCAGCTCCTGGCGGCGGACCCGGGCCTGCACCGCCTCGTCGATGTCGCGCGGGGAGCGGTGCAGGCGGACGTAGGCCTCGAAGATGTGGCGCGCGTAGTCGGGGGTCTGGAGCAGGCCGACGATCATCGCGCCCTCCCACGCTCGCAGTACGGACGACGACTCGCACTCGACCGTCAGCCGGTCCTGCACCGGCCGGTGACCGGCCGCCAACTGCCTTCGCCAGGACCGGGATTGCGTCTCGAACGCACGAAGCCGCGCCGAGAGTTCGGCCGCCGCCCCCGGCTGCCCGGCACCCTCCGCCCAGGCCCGCAGGTCCTCGTGGGTGGCGGTCTGGCGGCCGGTCTCCAGCTTGCTGACCTTGGACTGCGCCCAGCCGAGCCGCTCGGCCAGTTGACGGCCTGTGAGACCGCCCTCGGCCCGCAGCTCACGGAGCCGCAGACCGAGGGCGTATCGGGCCTGTTGGAAATCGGTGCTCACTCGCCGGACGGTACACCGGCCCGGAACTCGCGATGCGGCACGGCGAAGTGCCAGGCGGCGTCCCGCTCCTGGCAGGCCCGGTTGACCCGGACCGGGTCGGTGATCAGCTCGACGTCGGTCAGCAGGTCGTCGTCGGAGAAGTGCAGCAGGGCGATCACCCGGGAGTCGAACACCCAGGCGTCCTCCAGCGGCAGGCCCAGCCGGTCCGCGTCCTCCCGCCACAGGTAGCGGACGTCCTCGCCCACCGTGCCGATCTGCTCGGCGTTGTCGAGCAGGTAGCGCTGGCCGAGGGTCGGCGGGTTGTCCATGATCCGCACCCGCTCGAAGCGCTTGCCCTGCGCCGACTGCGCACGACGGTTGCGGGCCCAGGCATCGTCCATGTCCCAGCCGGGATCCTCGCCGGCCACGAACCTGCGGTAGGTCTCGGTCTCCTGGTCGGACCGGTACTGGCGGCGGGTCTCCAGCCGGAACGCCGTGTGCCGGAAGGTGTGGAACATCGACTCGAACTCGTCGTAGCCGATCAGCACCCGCTCGCGCTCGGCGGCGCGCGGCGCGAAGTCCGTGAGCAGGACGCGGGGCACGGTCACGAAGCCCTCGCCGGGCTTGACGTTCCGCAGCTGGGCGATCTCGGCCGGGTCCGTGACCAGGTCGCCCTGCACGATCACCTGCCCGCTCTCCTCGTCCTCGTACAGCGTCGGGCAGCCGTTGTGGCCGGAGTTGCTGCCGATGTAGCGCAGTCGACGGGTCATGTCTGTTCCCCTTCTGGTGGCGGACGGCGTCAGGATGCCCGTGGGTGGGGGCGGGCGGGGGACTGATTCGCGAATATTCGTCCGGGGGTGAGGTGGGTCATGGGAACCCGGGGTGCGGGGGTGGACAGCTCATAGGGGTGATCACAGATATGCGAACCCGGGTGCGGGCCGGGGATCCGAGGGTGTTCGGGGAGTTGTTCGACCGGTATGCGCGGGGGGTCTACAACCACGCGTTCCGGCTCACCGCGGACTGGTCGGTGGCCGAGGACGTCATGTCGGCGACGTTCCTGGAGGCGTGGCGGCTGCGCGGACGGGTGGCCGAGGAGGGCGGGTCGCTGCGGCCGTGGCTGCTGGGGATCGCGACCAACCTGGCGCGCAACCAGTGCCGGGGCAACCGGCGTTACCGGGCGGCGGCCGCCGCGTTCGCCGCGAGCGGGGCCTCGGTGGGGGAAGTGCCCGACCACGCCGAGGAGGTGGCCGGGCAGGTGGACGACCGGCGGCGGATCGCCGCCACCGTCACGGCCATCGGGTCGCTGCGGCGCACCGAGCGCGAGGTGCTGATCCTGTGCCTGTGGGAGGGCCTGGAGTACGCCGAGGCCGCCGAGGCGCTCGGCGTCCCCGTCGGGACGGTCCGCTCCCGGCTCTCCCGCGCCCGCGCCAAGCTGCGCAAGCTCGCCCACGCGGAACTGGCGGCCGAAAGCCGGGAACTCGCCCGCCGCACCCGACAGACAGAGAGGGACCGCGCGATCGCGGTCCGGCCCGTACCGGAAGGACAACGATGAACACCAGCCCCTACCGGCCCGAGGTCGACGGCCTCCGGCCGACCGCGGAGCGGAATCTGCCGGCGGGCCGCCACCGGTTCCACAAGGAGCGACTGATGGCCCAGATCCACGAAGACCTCGACGCCCAGGCCCGTCCCGGCCCGGTGCGGCGCAACCCGTTCCTGCGCCGCGCGATCCTGCTCCCCGCGGCGGCCTGCGCCCTGGCGGGCGCCGTCGCGGCCGGAGCGGTCCTGCTCCCGCACGCCGACGCGGACCGCTCCGTCGCCGCCGGCCCGGCGCTGACCACCACCGTCGACGACGCCGACCCGAAGGGAGCCGTCCAGCTGCTCGACCGGATCTCGCTGGCCGCCGAGGAGGCCCCGGGCCAGGCGGCGCGTCCGGGCCAGTACGCCTACATCGAGTCGAAGACCGCCGGCCTGAAGGTGGAGAACGTCAACGGCGAGTACGTCCAGTCGGAAGTCCCGCTGCACACCCGGCAGATGTGGATCTCGTCGGACGGCGGCCAGGGCTGGATCGCCGAGCCCCAGCAGAACGTGGACAGCCCCCTGAGCGTGCTGCGCGTCGGCCGGATCGAATGGCCGAGCCGGCAGTACCTGGCGTCCCTCCCCACCGACCCCGACGCGCTGCTGAAGAAGATCCGCGAGGAGATCGCGTTCGACGGCACGGACGCGGAGGCGTTCATGGCGATCGGCACCCTCCTGGAGTTCAGCCGGCTCCCGGCCCCGCTCACCTCCGCGCTCTACAAGGCCGCCGCCGAGATCCCCGGCGTGGCCGTGGTGAACGACGCGACCGACGCCATCGGCCGCCACGGGGTCGCGGTGGCCCGGCTCAACGAGAAGAACGGCCAGCGCTCCGAGTGGATCTTCGACCGGTCGACGTACGCGCTCCTCGGCGCGCGCACCGTCCAGGTCGGCAAGCCGGCCAAGGACCAGGTCCAGTTCAAGCGCGGCACGGTCCTGTCCACCACGGCCATCACCGAGCGCGCCGTCGTGGACGAGATGAAGCAGGCCCCGGCCGACACCAAGGCCTGACCGGCCGCGGCCCGGCCGGACGCTGTGAGGTGGGGCAGGATGGCGGCATGAGCGTTGTGAAGATCAATGTGCTGACTGTCCCTGCTGAGCAGCGGGAGGTGTTGGAGCAGCGGTTCGCCGCGCGGGCCGGGGTGGTGGAGAACTCGGACGGGTTCGAGTGGTTCGAGTTGCTGAGGCCGGTGGAGGGAACGGACCAGTACCTGGTGTACACGCGCTGGCGCGACGAGGAGTCGTACCGGGCGTGGGTGGAGGGGCCGAGCAGGTCGGCGCACCAGGGTGGCGGCGAGCGGCCCAAGCCGGCGGCGACCGGGTCGGAGCTGTGGTCCTTCGAGGTGGTGCAATCCGCCGGCGGGAAGGCGTAAGGCGCAAGGGGAGGGGGTCGGTCTCGGCGGAGGCCGGCCCCCTTCGCGGTGCTGGAGGAGGAGGCCGGGTGGGAGCGTGGCCGGGGGTCGGCCCCCGGGAGGTACGCCGGAGGTCGGAGGGCGGGTCCGTGCTGTGGGAGTACGGGGTGCGGGGGTGGCGGAACGGAGACTGGAGCTGTTCCGAGGCACTGACTACTCCGTACAGAGGGCTGGCATGGTTCTGCGAAACGGGCGAACGATTCTGTTGTTGACGGCCGTGCTGGCGGCGCTGACGCCGACGACGGCGTTCGCGGCGGGGGACGGGCTGCAGCGCTTCGAGCGGCAGGAACTGCGGTGGGAGCGCTGCGAGTTGGCCGGATCGGCGGCCGAGTGCGCGACGGTGGAGGTGCCGCTGGACTACGCGAAGCCGACGGGGCGGACGATCGACGTCGCGATCTCGCGGGTGCGGGCGCAGAGCGCGGAGAAGCGGCACGGGGTGCTGCTGATGAATCCCGGAGGGCCGGGCAGTCAGGGGCTGACGATGCCGGTGGAGATGGAGCCGCTGCTGCCGGCGGAGGTGCGGGCGAGGTTCGACCTGATCGGGTTCGACCCGCGCGGGGTGGGGCGGAGCACGCCGCTCGACTGCGACCTGACGGAGGACGAGCGCAGCGTCCAACACCCGTACCGGGAAGCCGAGTTCGACAAGGACGTGGCGCGGGCCCGATCGGTGGCGGACAAGTGCTGGGCGAAGGCGGGGGACGTCCTGCCGCACCTCACCAGCCGCAACACGGCGCGCGACATGGACGTCGTCCGGGCGGCGCTGGGCGAGCGGCGGATCTCCTACTTCGGGTACTCGTACGGGACGTACCTGGGCGCCGTCTACACGCAGCTGTTCCCGCAGCGCGCGGACCGGTTCGTGCTCGACAGCGCGCTCGATCCGAAGCTCGCCTGGCGGGAGACGTTCCGGGGCTGGTCGTCGGCGGCCGAACTCGCCTTCACCCGGTGGACGGAGTGGGCCGCCGAGCGCGACGCGACCTACGGGCTGGGGGCCACGGCGGCGCAGGTGCGCACGACGTTCTGGGAGCTGGTGGAGCAGGCCGACCGGACGCCCGTGCCGACCGAGGACGGCAGGGGCATCGACGGCGACGCCATCCGTTCGGGGTACCGCGCGTTCGTGCAGGTCGAGGCCGTCACCCCGTGGATCGTCGCGCTGAAGGCCGCGGCGGCGGGCGGACCGGCGGTGCCCGCCGGGCCGGAGCCCACCGTGGACGCCAACATGGCGGCCGTCACCTGGGCGGTGTTCTGCGGCGACACCCGCAGCTGGCCGCGCGACCCGGAGCAGTACCGGCGCGACGCGATCGCCGACCGGGCCAGGTACCCGCTGGCCGGCGACCTGGGGGCGAACGTCCAGCCGTGCGCGTTCTGGAAGTCGGCGGCCGTCGAGCCGGCGACGGTGGTGAACAACGGCGTCGGCGCGCTGATCGTGCAGAACCAGTGGGACCCGCAGGCGACGCTCGCCATGGCGCAGGGCATGCGGCGGGCGCTGCACGGCGCGCGGATGGTCACGGTGGCCGGCGGGCAGGGCCACGGCGTGGTGGTGGCGGGCCCGTCCTGCGCGGACGGCGCCGTCGCACGCTACCTGACCACGGGACGGCTGCCCGCGCACGACGTGACCTGCGGGGGTTAGGCCCTGTCCGGCCCTAGCGGAACGCGGCGCGCCGGGTGGCGCGGCGCAGGGTGCGCAGCAGCGGGCCGCCGACGGTGAGGCAGAGGACGGCGGTGAGGGCGGCGCGGGGGAGGTCCCAGCCGAGGGAGGTGGTGAGGCAGTAGAGGGCGAAGCGGGCCAGGTTGGCGGGCAGCGGGTCGCCGGGGACGAAGGAGATCGAGGTGGCCAGCCCGCCGATGTAGGGCCAGCCCTGGAGGTTCATCACCACGCCGTAGCCGACGGCGGAGAGGGCGCCGTAGGCCGCGAGGAGGAGCAGCTCACCCCGGCCGCGCAGCCGGGCGGCGCCCGGGAGGAAGCCCGCGCCGAGGCAGACCCAGCCCATGGCGAGCATCTGGAACGGCAGCCACGGCCCGACGCCGCCGGTCAGCAGGCCGGAGGCGAACATCGACAGCGCGCCCAGCACGAAGCCGAAGCCGGGGCCGAGGGCGCGCCCGGACAGCACCATCAGGAAGAACATCGGCTCCAGGCCGGCGGTGCCGGCGCCGAGCGGTCGCAGCGCCGCGCCGGCGGCGGCGAGGACGCCGAGCATGGCGACGGCCTTGGCGTCCAGGCCGGGCGCGCCGGTGGCGGTGCGGCCCTCGGAGAGCTGCGCGACCAGGACGGCGAGCAGCAGCGGCAGCAGCAGGGCGAACAGCCAGGGCGCGTCGGCGGAGTGGCCGACCAGGTCGGAGTCGCGGGCGGCGAGCAGCGGCCAGCCGAACGCGGCCACCCCGACCGCGGAGACCAGGGCGAGCGCGACGACCGACCGCCGCCCGAGCGGGACGGGCCGGGCGAGGTCCCGGGCGGGCCCGGCGAGATCCCGGGAGGTCATGGCAACTCCCTGAGCGCGGCGGCGACTTCGGGGACGGTGAGGTACGGCGGAAGGATCTTCGCGGTCTGCGGGGCGAAGGTCGGCGAGGCCAGCACGACCTCCGGGGTCGGGCCGTCGGCGACGATCTCGCCCTCGGCCAGGACGGCCGTGCGGTGGGCGAGTTCGGCGGCGAGCTCGACGTCGTGGGTGGCCAGCAGGACGGCGTGGCCCTCGGCGGCGAGGGTGCGCAGGATCTCGACCAGGCGGGCCTTGGCGGCGTAGTCGAGGCCGCGGGTGGGCTCGTCCAGCAGCAGGAGCGGCGGGCGGGCGGCGAGCACCACGGCGAGCGCCAGGGTGAGGCGCTGGCCCTCGGACAGGTCGCGGGGGTGGCAGTCGTCGTCGATGCCGGGGAGCAGGGCCGCCAGCAGGGCGCGGCAGGTGCCGGGTTCGGCGCCGGCGTCCTGGTCGGCGGTGGCGCACTCGGCGGCGACGGTCTCGGCGTACAGCAGGTCGCGCGGGTCCTGCGGGACGAGGCCGACGGAGCGGATCAGGTCCTTGGGGCGGGACTTGTGCGGGGTGAGGCCGTTGACCCGGACGCTGCCGGAGTCGGGGGCGTGCAGGCCGACCAGGCTGCCCAGCAGGGTCGACTTGCCCGCGCCGTTGCGTCCCATCAGTGCGGTGATCTCGCCGGGGAACAGGGCGAGTTCGACCCCGCGCAGGGCCGGGACGGGTCCGCGCGAGACCACCAGCCGGGTGGCGGTGGCGAGCGCGGGGGCGGTCGGCCGGTCGGCGGGCGGGGCGGCGGGTCCGGGCAGCCGCTCGCGCAGCGCCGCCGCCCGCCGCCGGGCGTCGCGGACGGTGAGCGGCAGCGGCTCCCAGCCGGCCAGCAGCCCGAGGTCGACCACCGGCGGCCGGACCGGCGAGCGGGCCATCAGCGCCGCGGGGTCGCCGAGCACGGGGGGCTCGCCGGGGCCGGGCAGCAGCAGGACCTGGTCGGCGTACTGGACGACGCGCTCCAGCCGGTGCTCGGAGAGCAGCACGGTGGTGCCGAGGTCGTGCACCAGGCGCTGCAGGACGGCCAGCACCTCCTCGGCGGCGCCCGGGTCGAGCGCCGAGGTGGGCTCGTCCAGCACCAGCACCTTGGGGTGGACGGTGAGCACCGAGCCGATCGCGACCCGCTGGCGCTGGCCGCCGGAGAGCGCGGACAGGGCGCGGCCGCGCAGCTCGGCGAGGCCGAGCAGGTCGAGGGTCTCCTCGACGCGGCGGCGCATCACGGCCGGCGGCAGGCCCAACGACTCCATGCCGTAGGCGAGTTCCTCCTCGACGGTGTCGGTGACGAAGTGCCCGGCCGGGTCCTGGCCCACCGTGCCGACCACGTCGGCGAGTTCGCGCGGCCGGTGGGTGCGGGTGTCGCGTCCGGCGACGGTGACCCGGCCCTCCAGGACGCCGCCGGTGAAGTGCGGCACCAGGCCGGAGACGGTGCCCAGCAGGGTGGACTTGCCGGCGCCGGACGGGCCGACCAGCAGGCAGAGTTCGCCCTCCGGAACGGTCAGGTCGACACCGCGCAGGGCGGGTTCGGCGGCGTCGGCGTACCGCACGCCGACCTGCTCGAAAGTAATCACCGGTTACTCCGGGGCGGCTCGGGGGTGACGAAGGCGGGCAGCAGGCCGATCAGCGCGGCCGCGGCGGGCAGCAGCGGCAGCCGGGGCGCGGTCGGCGGCACCACCGACGGCGTCAGGGCCTCCGGCCAGCGGCCCGCGTACCAGATCAGGGCGGCCGCGACCAGCGCGCCCGAGAGGGCAGTCAGCCACTCCGGGAGCGCCCAGGGGTCGGGCCGGTAACGCGTCCGGACGGAGCGCCGGTTGCCCAGCGCGAGCCCGGCGGCGGACGCGGCGACGCCCGCCAGCAGGACGGGCAGCGCCCAGGCGTGGCTGCCGGCGGTGAGCAGCCCGTACGTCGCGGCGCACACCCCGAGCAGCCCGGCGAGCGTCAACGCGCCCGCCGCGCGCACCAGTCGGCGCGGCACCTCGGCGGTGCGGCCGAAGCCCCGGGTGTCCATCGCCGCGGCCAGCGCCACCGAACGCTCCAACGCGCCCTCCAGCACCGGCAGTCCGACCGACAGCACCGCCCGCACGCCCCGGTCGGTGCGGCCGCGCAGCCGCCGCGCCGCGCGCAGCCGCCGGACGTCCGCGACCAGGTTCGGCGCGAAGGTCATCGCCACCACGGCCGCCACGCCCGCCTCGTACAGCGCGCCCGGCAGCGAACGCAGCAGCCGCGACGGGGAGGCCAGCGCGTTCGCCGCGCCCACGCAGGCCAGCAGCACCGCCAGGCGCAGGCCCTCGTACAGCGCGAACAGCACGCCCTCCAGGCTCACCGAACCGCCCAGCCGGACGCCCTGCGCCCAGGCGGGGAGCGGGAGTTGGGGGAGGGTGAACAGGACGTGGGTGCCGCCGACGGGGGAGCCCAGCACGATCGCGAACACCACCCGGGCGGCCAGCACCAGCAGGCCCAGCCGCAGGAACGCCGCGTACGAGCGGGCCCACGGCGCGTCGCCGCGCCGGGCGGCCACCACGAACCCGGCCACGGCCAGGATCAGCAGCAGCAGCACCGGGTTGGTGGTCCGGCTGGCCGCCGCCGCGAGGCCCAGCGACCACAGCCACCAGGCCCCCGGATGCAGCTGCCTGGGCAGCGAACGGCTGTGCACCGCCCGGGAGTTGGCCGGGCCGGGGGCGTCGCGGCGCAGACGGTCGACGGACATGGTCAGCGGGTGCGGCGGCGACGGGCCTGCCAGAGCGCGCCCGCGCCCAGCAGGACCACCACGCCGGCCCCGGCGATCACGCCGACGGCCGGACCCCCGTCGCCCTTGTCGGCCGAACCGCCCGACCGCGCGACCGGGTCGGCGCCGGCCGCGACCTGCTCGCCGCAGCCCGCGCGCGGGTAGCCCGCGATCGCGCACAGCAGCCCGGCGGAGTCGTAGCGCAGCGGCGGGGCCACCGCGGCCAGCACCTCCGCCGAGTTCGCGGCGGTCGGCACCGAGGCGCACAACGACCGTGCCTCGGCGGGCTGTTCACCGTTCGGGGCGTCCTTCGCGGTGCCGAAGTCGAGCACCACGGCGACCCGCTTGTGACCGCCGCTGGGCGCGGTGTTCGCGCAGATCGCCGCGAAGTCGGCGGCCGGCGCCGGACGGGGCGCGTCCTGGCCGCCGTCCGGGCTGAGCACGAACCGCCAGCCGTCCACCGCGCCGTCCGCCGGCACGTTCCCGGTCGGCCCGACCTGCTGGAACGACCAGCCGTCCGGGCCGCCCTTCCAGAACGACCAGTACCGGTAGTCCGCCGCGTACGCGGCCCCGGCGGCCGGGCCCAGCGTCGACACCAGCGCGCCGAGCGCCGCGAGCAGGACCACAACGGCCCTGACGGGCAGGGCAGTTCGGCCGGTCACCGGTCCTGCTCCGGCTGCTCCGCCGGCGCGGCGGCGTCGGCGGCGAGCTGGTTGTGGCGGCGGCGGTTGAGGCTGAGCAGGACGCCCGCGCCGACGCCGACGAACAGGCCGACGCCGATCAGCCAGCCGGCCGAGAAACCGCTGTTCTCGTCGGGCTCGGTGATCGCCGAACCGGGCGCGCGGGTGGCCTGCGGGTCGCCGACGGCGGGGCCGACCTTCGGCTTCGGGCCGGAGTCGACCAGCAGCTGCACCATGTTGGCGCCGCCGAAGTTGTAGGGGTCGAGCTTGGCGGCGCGGGCGGTGAGCACCAGGGTGGCGGCCGCCGCCGGGTCGGTGCCGCTCCTGCCCTGCGCGGCCCAGGCGTAGCCGTTGCCGGCCAGCCAGTCGGCGGCGCTGGCGGCCTGCGCGGAGTGGCCGGAGGCGACCAGGCCGAGCACCGACCAGGCGGTCGAGTTGTAGTCGGCGGTGGCCGCTGCGCCGGGGGTCTCCAGCAGCAGGCGCTGCCCGCCGGCGGCGAGCTTCCCGGTCAGCCAGGCGGCGTCCGCCTCGGCGGAGTCGGCGTGCGCGACCGGGCCGTCGCCCGGGGTGTCCGGGCAGCTCAGGGCCTTCGGCGCGGCGTCCTTGCGGTCCGCGGTGGTGACCGGCAGGCGCCCGCCCGCGGAGGCCAGCAGGGCCTGGGCGGAGGCGAGCGTGTTGGGGGCGGCCGGAGCGCCGGAGACCGGCTGGTAGACGAACGCGCCGCGCTGCTCGGCGGGCGCCCAGCAGCCCAGCTGGAAGGAGGCCAGCCCCTGGTAGGCGGACTGCCCGCCGGGGACGGCCGTGCCGGCCGGGTCGAGACCGGCGGCCAGCAGCGCGTTCACCACCAGGGCGGTGGAGTTGGCGTCACCGGGGGCGCCCGGGTTGTAGGACCAGGTGCCGTCCACGGTCTGCTGGGCGCGCAGCCAGTCGGTGCCCCGGGTGACCTGCTGCTTGTGGTCGCCGAGCACGGTGAGCGCCTGGACGGCCATCGCGGTGGCGTTGGAGTCCTCGGTGGCCGGGACGCAGGCCGCGCCCTCGGCCCGGTACGACGGCCAGCCGCCGTCCTCGCACTGCTGGTCGAGCAGCCACTTCACGGCGGCGTCGTCGGGCTCGACCTTCTCCTGGTGCAGCGCGATCAGCGCCAGCGACTGCCGCCACACGCCGTCGTACTGCGGGTCGCCCTTGCCGTACAGCCCGGCCGGCACCCCGGGCGCCGCCGTCGGCGAACCGGAAGCGGAGCCGGACGCCGAACCGGAGGCCGAGGCCGAACCGGACGCCGGACCCGAGGCGGAGCCGGACGGGGGCGCCGACGCCGAGCCGGATGCCGACGCGTCCGCGGAGGGGGAGGCGGGATCGGCGAGCGCGGGCGCGGCGGCGGCGCCGGCGAGCAGGGCGCCGGCCAGCGCGGCGGCGCCGAGGCGGGCAGCGGTCAGCATGGGGAGAAGCCTTTCGGGAGCGGTCGCAGCGGGCCCGTGCGGGCCGCCCGTGGACCCACGACGGAGGAGGGCCGCTCGTCTCCGGCCGGGCAGTCCGACTGCGCCGCGCCCCGGCGAGGGGCGGCGGCTCACGGTTGCGGGTCAGTGCCGGAATCGCACCGGCTTCCCCCGGCCTCGGAGGCGATGTGAAGTTGTCGGCGGACCGGTGGGGGCCGTCCCGCGCCTGAAGAACTCTAGCCGCCGACCGCCGCGGCACCCCCGGGAGGTGGTGGAACGGGTTGCAGTTCGCGCGGGGTGTCGACGTCCGAGGCGAGGGTGAGCAGCCGCGCGGCGGTGTGCAGGTCGGCCCGGACCTCGGCCAGCGAGGCCCGCCCCGACAGCCACGCCAGCAGGGTGGCGTGCCAGGTGTGGGCGACCACCCGCAGCGCCGCCTGCTGGCCGGCGGTCGGCGGGTCGGGCAGCCGGGCGGCCTCCAGCACGATGGCGGAGGTGACCTGGGCGACCTCGTCCACCTCGCTGCCCACCGAGCGGTCCGCGAAGGACAGCGCCCGCACCATCGCCTCCGCCAGCCGGGGTTCGCGCTGCAGCGCGTGGAAGGCGTTGGTGAGCGCCTCGGCCACCCGGGCCGCCGGGTCCGCGCCGGTCGGCGGACGCCGCCTCACCTGCTCGTGCAGCCGTTCCAGCTGCTCACGCATCACCGCGACCAGCAGGTGCACCTTGGACGGGAAGTAGCGGTACAGGGTGCCGAGCGCGACCTGCGCGCCCTCCGCGACCTCGCGCATCTGCACCGCCTCCAGCCCGCCCCGGGCGGCCAGCGCGGTGGCCGCCCGCAGGATGCTCCGGCGGCGTTCGGCCTGGCGCGGCGTCAGCGTCCCGTCGGCGGCGGCGTTCGCGGTCACGTTCACTCCCGGGGCGGAGGATCGAAGGACGGGTGGGCGGCAGGCGGTCGCTCGGCGTGGCGTGAATCACCTGCCACGGCTCCTGACGGCAAGCTACGGCCCGGTAATCTTCGAGGTCTCTCGTTGTCCGCTTTCCCCGACGGCGAGCCTGCACCACTGTGAAACGTGATCTACTTTACCGGTCGGCGGCCCGCTCCGTCGCCGGTCCCGGTGAGTAGGGAAGAGGGGCCCCGGATGACCGCGTTGCCGCCGCCGTCGCTGCGGATCGCCCTGCTGTCGTACCGCGGCGACCCGTTCTGCGGCGGCCAGGGCGTGTACGTGCGCCACCTGTCCCGGGAGCTCGCCCGGCTCGGCCACCACGTCGACGTGATCGGCGCCCAGCCGTACCCGGTGCTGGACGAGGTCGAGGGCCCCGGCTCGGTGCGCCTGGTGGAACTGCCCAGCCTCGACCTGTACCGCGCCGACGACCCGTTCCGCACCCCCGCAGCCGGCGAGTTCCGCGGCCCGGTGGACCTGCTGGAGTACGCGGTGATGCGCACCGGCGGCTTCCCCGAGCCGCTGACCTTCTCGCTGCGCGCCCGCCAGTACCTGGCCCGACACAAGGGCCGCTACGACGTGGTGCACGACAACCAGACCCTCGGCTACGGCCTGCTCGGCCTGGCCCGGCACGGCTTCCCGCTGGTCACCACCGTCCACCACCCGGTCACCGTGGACCGGCAGTTGGAGATCGACGCGGCCGCCGGCCGGCTGGAGCGGCTCGGCAAGCGCCGCTGGTACGCCTTCACCCGGATGCAGCAGCGGGTGGCGCGCCGGCTGGAGCACGTCATCACCGTCTCGGAGAGCTCCCGCGGCGAGATCGCCGAACACCTCGGCGCCGCCCCGGGCCGCATCTCGGTCGTCCCGATCGGCGCCGACACCCGCCTGTGGTCGCCGTCCGCCGACATGGTCCGGGTGCCCGGACGGATCGTCACCACCTCCAGCGCCGACGTCCCGCTGAAGGGCCTGGTGCACCTGGTGGAGGCGCTCGCCAAGGTCCGCACCGAACGCGACGCCCACCTGGTGGTGGTCGGCAAGCCGCAGAAGGACGACGGGCCGGTCGCCGAGGCGGTGCGCCGGTTCGGCCTGGAGCGGCACATCGAGTTCCGCACCGGGCTGACCGACGCCGAACTCGTCGACCTGTACCGCTCCGCCGAGGCCGCCTGCGTCCCCTCGCTGTACGAGGGCTTCTCGCTGCCCGCTGCCGAGGCGATGGCCACCGCCACCCCGCTGGTCGCCACCACCGGCGGCGCCATCCCCGAGGTCGCCGGACCCGACGGCGAGACCTGCCTGGCCGTCCCGCCCGGCGACGCCGGGGCGCTCGCCGCCGCGCTCGGCCGGCTGCTCGACGACCCCGAACTGCGCGCCCGGCTCGGCGAGGCCGGACGGGCCCGCGTGCTGGACCGGTTCACCTGGGCCCGCGCCGCCGAACTCACCGCCGACCGCTACCGGGCCGCCATCGCCACCGGCGCGGGCGCCGCCGCCCGCTCCGGACCGGGCTGGCGCTACGTCGGCTGACCGACCGTCAACAGCCGTACCACCCTTCGTGAATGGGAGCCCCGCAGTGCTGACCGTCGACTTCTCCCGCTTCCCGCTCGCCCCAGGCGACCGGGTGCTCGACCTGGGCTGCGGCGGTGGCCGGCACGCGTTCGAGTGCTACCGGCGCGGCGCCAACGTGGTCGCCCTCGACCAGAACGGCGAGGAGATCGCCGAGGTCCGCAAGTGGTTCGCCGCCATGGAACAGGCCGGCGAGGCGCCCGCCGGGGCCAGCGCCACCGCGATGGAGGGCGACGCGCTGAACCTGCCGTTCGACGACGACACCTTCGACCGGATCATCATCTCCGAGGTGATGGAGCACATCCCCGACGACAAGGGCGTGCTCGCCGAGATGGTCCGCGTCCTCAAGCCCGGCGGGCTGCTCGCCGTCACCGTGCCCCGCTACCTGCCGGAGAAGATCTGCTGGGCGCTGTCCGACGAGTACCACGAGGTCGAGGGCGGCCACATCCGCATCTACAAGGGCGACGAGCTGGTCGAGAAGGTCCGCGGGGCCGGCCTGGAGCCCTACGGCAGCCACCACGCGCACGCCCTGCACTCCCCGTACTGGTGGATCAAGTGCGCGATGGGCGTCAACAACGACAAGGCCCTGCCGGTGCGCGCCTACCACCAGCTGCTGGTCTGGGACATCGTCGGCACCCCCGTCATCTCCACCCTCACCAAGGCCGCCGAGAAGGCCCTCAACCCGGTGCTCGGCAAGTCCTTCGTCGTCTACGCCAGCAAGCCGCACCAGCCGCGGGCCGGCGCGTGACGGCCGCCGTCCCCGCGGCCCTGCTGCTGGACGGCGTCCTCGACGCCGACCAGGCCGCCGACACGGTGCGCTCGATCCTCGCCCACCAGCAGCCCGACGGCGCCATCCCGTGGTTCCACGGCGGCCACCTCGACCCCTGGGACCACACCGAGGCCGCGATGGCCCTCGACACCGCCGGCGAGCACGCCGCCGCCGAAGCCGCCTACCAGTGGCTCGCCGACCGGCAGAACCCCGACGGCTCCTGGTACGCCGCCTACGCCTACGGCCAGGACGGCGTCCCCGACGGCACCGCCACCGACCGCGCCCGCGAGACCAACTTCTGCGCGTACCTCGCCGTCGGCGCCTGGCACCACCACCTGTCCACCGGCGACGACCGCTTCCTGGACCGGATCTGGCCCACCGTCAGCCGCGCCCTCGACCACACCGTCCGGCTGAGCCTGCCCGGCGGGGCGATCGCCTGGCGGCAGGACGAGGACGGCACCGCCGCGACCGACGCGCTGCTCACCGGCTCCTGCTCGATCCTGCACGCGCTGCGCTGCGGACTCGCCGTCGCCGACCACCTCGACCGGCCGCAGCCCGACTGGGAGCTGGCCGCCGGACGCCTCCAGCACGCCATCGCCCGCCACCCCGAGCGGTTCCTCGACAAGGACCGCTACTCGATGGACTGGTACTACCCCGTCCTCGGCACCGCGCTGCGCGGCGAGGACGCCACCCGCCGGCTGGCGGCCGACTGGGACCGGTTCGTCGTCCCCGGCCTCGGCGTCCGCTGCGTCAGCGACCGGCCGTGGGTCACCGGCGGCGAGAGCGCCGAACTCGCCCTCGCGCTGTGGGCCGCCGGGCAGTCCGACCGGGCCGTGGAGATCCTCCGCTGGATCCAGCACCTGCGGCACCAGGACGGGTCGTACTGGACGGGCTACGTCTTCGAGGACGACGCGATCTGGCCCGAGGAGCGCACCACCTGGACGGCGGGCGCGCTGCTGCTCGCGGTCGCGGCGCTCGGCGGCGACCACGCGACGGTCAGCGTGTTCGGCGGGGAGCACCTGCCGAGCGGGATGGCCGTCTCCGACTGCTGCTGAACGTTCCGGGACGGGCCTTCGGCCGGTGTCCGCCATGCAGAAGGTCCGCCCGAGGAGGGGAGTTCCCTCCTCGGGCGGACCTTTTGGCGTGAAAGGGGTTGCTCGCGCAGTTCCTCGCGCCCCCGGGTGCGCGCTCGGGCGCGCCCGGGCGTCAGCCGCGCTGGATGCCCGTGGTGTCGTTCAGCACGCCGTGGGTGCCGTCGGGCAGCTGCGCGACCAGGGCGTTGCCGCGCTGGTCGACCGCCAGGTACCAGGTGCCGGGGACCAGTTCGCCGACCGGCGGGGCGGCCGGGTTGTCCTTGTTGCCCAGCTGACGGACCGCCGGGACGGCGAACCAGAACGGGGCGAACGGCGCGGCGGCGGCCTGCGGCGGAACCTGGTCCTGAATGGCCGGCTGGACGGCGGTGGGCTGCTGCGCGACCTGCTGCGCGGCGGGGGCGGCGGCCTGCGCGGGCGCCGGGTAGCCGTAGCCGCCGGCCGGCTGGCCGCCGAACTGCTGGGCGGCGGGCACCGCCTGCTCGGCCTGCGGCTGCTGCTGGCCGGGGAACGGCTGCTGCTGCCCGCCCGGGTAGCCGTACGCGCCGGGCTGACCGGGCTGGCCCGGCTGGCCGCCGTACGGCGGGAACGGCTGCGGGACGGTCGCCGCCGGGCCGGCGGCGGGCATCAGCGGGCCCTGCAGGGCCGGGACCAGCGGACCGGCGATCACCGCACCCGCCAGCACCAGGGTGGACAGCAGCGACAGGTAGGCGCCCGCACCGTTGGTGAGGGCATCCGGGGTGCCGAGCAGCGTCCACAGGCAGCCCCAGAACGAGATCACGGACAGCGCCGTGCCCCACTGGTCCAGCCGCAGACCGGCCACCTGCTTGTTGCCCCAGCTCTCCTTCTGCAGCCGGAACAGCACGACCAGCGCCGCACCGACCAGGCCGGTCAGCACCACCGACGGCAGCAGCGGGAACAGGCCCGAGGCCCAGGCGTTCGACGACGGCGGGCAGAGCCGGCCGGAGCAGTCGAACTTCCGGAAGGGCAGGAAGGACGAAATCAGGAGCAGTACTGCCGCACCGGCGACGGCGGCGTCTCCCCTGGTGAGAGCGCGCAGGTTCACTGACGTTCCCCTCATTGGTGTAGTCGTGGTCGGCGGGCGGTGACCGAGCCCCCGTGGTACCGGAGCGGTACGACGGGTCAAAAGCCTAGGGCCAAGGCGACGCCATGTGCACAGCGCCCTCCGGATCCGGTACGAACCGGACAGACCGGAAGTGCGTCCGGCACGGGACAGGACAGGTACGGAAACGGCGGGTCTGGGTAGCTGCTCACCCCGTCAGATAGCTGGTCAGTGCATCGGCGACGGCCTGCGCGGCGCGCTGGCGCCACTCCGGGTCGGACATCCGCTTCGCGTCGCCGGTGTTGCGCATGTTGCCACACTCGATGAACACCTTCGGGACCTTCGACAGGTTGAGTCCGCCCAGGTCGGTGCGGGTGTCCAGGCCCTGCTGGCCGATGTAGCTCGACGTCGGCTCGCCGGTGCCCGCCTTGAACGCGTCGCGGAGCAGCACCCCGAGCCGGTGCGACGGGTCGACGATCGCGGCGGTGTCGGCCGGGCCCGCCACCACCCTGCCGGGCATGATCACGTGGAAGCCGGTGCCGGACGCCGGCGCGCCGTCCGCGTGGACGGAGACCGCCGCGTCCGCCTTCGCCTCGTTGCCGATCCGGGCCCGCTCGTCGATGCACGGGCCCCACGGCCGGTCGCCGTCCTGGGTGAGCACCACCTTCGCGCCCCGGTCCTGCAGGATCTGCCGCGCCCGGTGCACCACGTCCAGGGTGAAGTCGGCCTCCGAGTAGCCCGCGTCGGTGGACGTGCCGGTGGTGTCGCACTCCTTGCGGCCGCGGCCGATGTCCACCTGCCGGTTGATCTCGGAGGTGTGCTTGACGTTGCCCTGGTTGTGGCCGGGGTCGAGCAGCACCGTCCGCCCGGCCAGCGGCCGGTCCGCCGCGCTCGGGGACGGGGCGGGCGAGGAGGGCGCGGGCGCGGACGGGCTGTCGCCCGGGGCCGGGGAGTCGGCGGAGGCGTCCAGCGGGGCGTCGCCCGCCGCGTGGTGCGGGGACAGCGACGGGTGCGCGGTGACGTCCCGCGCGCTGTTCGCGACCGCCTGCCAGCCCAGCCAGCCGATCAGGCAGACCGGCAGCACCACGCTCGCCAGCTTCACGGCCGGCCGCAGGCGCGCGGTGCGCCGCTCCGGGGCGGGGAACGCGTCGGGCTCGGCCGGGGGCGGGGCGGTCACGACGTCCTCAGATCCTGTCCCAGGTACGCGCCGTCAGACCGTACGTGTCGGCGATCGGCTTCCACTTCGCCACGAAGTCCTTCTTCGACTGGGTGGCCTGCGGGTTGAGGTCGTTGGCGCGGGCCAGATCGGCGGTGCTCGGCGCGGCGTTGTTCGCGCAGCCCTGCGAGGCGACGGTGCGCGCCCACGCCGCGTACGCCCGGTCGATGTCCCCGGACTGCTGCCAGGCGTCCTTCAGCTTCGCCACCGCCTCCGGGCCGCCCGGCAGGTTGTCGGTGTGCAACTCGGCCAGCTCGGCGAGCAGTTGGTCGCGCTGCTGGGCACCGGTGTCGAACACCTTCGCCGCCGCGTCGATCTCCGCCTTCGGCGGGCAGCTGCGCACCTTCGCCACCGCGTTGCCGATCGGCGCCTTCGCGTTCTCGCCCTTCGTCAGCAGCGCGTCCAGCGCCTTCGCCTGACTCGCCGCGCCCGGGCCGGCCGAGGCGGAGCCCGACGGCGACGCGGACGGCCCGGCGCTGCCCGACGCGGACGGCGACGGCGCGGCGCTGCCGCCCGTACC
The DNA here is from genome assembly GCF_053602195.1 of Kitasatospora sp. NPDC004531. Classification (NCBI taxonomy): domain Bacteria; kingdom Bacillati; phylum Actinomycetota; class Actinomycetes; order Kitasatosporales; family Streptomycetaceae; genus Kitasatospora; species Kitasatospora sp. NPDC004531. Next base: position 34,966 of record NZ_JBSGDD010000037.1, read on the forward strand.
GCCCTGGGCCGGGGCGGGCGCCGGGGCGGAGCTGCCGCCCTTGGCCTGGCCCGGGTCGCTGCTCCCGCTGTTCTTCACCGCCCACACCACGCCGACGCCGATCACCGCCACCAGCGCCACCGCCACACCGATCAGCACCGGGGTGCGTCGGCGCCGCGGGTCGTCGTCGTAGTCGAACTCCGGCTCCTGGCCGCCGTAGCTGCCCGGCCCGTTCGCGAACTGCTGCTGACCGCCGTAGGAGGGCGGGGGGCCGCCGAACTGCTGCTGGCCGTACGGCTGTTGGTCGAACGTCTGCTGGCCGCCGAAGCTCTGGCCCGGGGGCTGTGGCGGCGGGAACTGCTGGCCGCCGAAGGTCTGCTGGCCGCCGAAGGAGGGCGGAGGGGCGCCGAACTGCTGCTGGCCGTACGGCTGTTGGTCGAACTGCTGCTGGTCGAACGTCTGCTGGCCGCCGAAGCTCTGGCCGGGCGGCTGCGGCGGCGGCGGGAACTGCTGGCCGCCGAACGTCTGCTGGCCGCCCTGCGGAGGCACCGGCGCGGCGGGCGGCTGCGCGGGAGCCGGCTGCGGGGCGCGGGCCGGGGTGGCCGGGCCGGGGGCGGCGGCGGTCGGTGGCGTCTGCGGCGGGGCGGCCGGCGGAGGCACCGGGGCGGCGGGCGCGACGGGGCCGGCCTCGATCTTCGGCAGCGGGATCGCCGTGGTGGGCGGGCCGGCGGCCGCCGGGTCGTCCGCCACCGGCCGGCGGACCCAGCCGCCCGCGCCGTTGTTCGCGGTCGGATCCCACACCGCTCGCGCGGCCTTGCCCTGTTCCGTCATGCGCTTCCCTCGCCCCCGCCCACTGACCCGCCGATGCCTGCCCGCTGTCCGTCCGACCGTGCCCCGCACCGGCCGTCCGCCGTCTGCCGCCCCGACACCGTACCGGCCGTCGGCGCGGCGGGTCACGGCGGTGCCGCAACGCGTCGCGGTGGGGACGACGCCGCAGCGGCGGTGATCGTTCCCGGGTCGCGGGGGAAAAATGGGGCCGCGCGGGACGGCGGCGGGTCAGGCGGCGGCGCGGCGCAGCACCCGCAGCGAGCCCGTCACCGAGACCTCCTCGAAGCCCTCGTCCAGCGCCCGCAGGTACACCCGGTACGGGGCCTGGCCGCCGTCCGCCGGGTCGGGGAACACGTCGTGCACCACCAGCAGGCCGTCCTCGGCCAGGTGCGGGACCCAGCCCAGGTAGTCGCCGGTGGCGTGCTCGTCGGTGTGCCCGCCGTCGATGAACACCAGCGCGAGCCTGCCCTGCCACACCGCCGCGATCTGCGGGGAGCGGCCGACCAGCGCCACCACGTGCGGCTCCAGCCCGGCGGCGTGCAGGGTGCGGCGGAACCGCGGCAGGGTGTCCATCAGGCCGACCTCGGGGTCCACCAGCGTCGCGTCGTGGTACTCCCAGCCGGGCTGCTGCTCCTCGGAGCCGCGGTGGTGGTCGACGGTGAGCGCGACCGTGCCGGCCCGGCGGGCGGCGTCGGCCAGCAGGATCGCCGAACGCCCGCAGTAGGTGCCGATCTCCAGCACCGGCAGCCCCGTCCGGGCAGCGGCCTCCGCGGCGGCGGCGTACAGCGCCAGCCCCTCGTCCTCGGGCATGAACCCGGTGGCGGCGCGGAACGCGGCGAGCACCTGCGGGTCGGGGGTGGCCGGGGCCGCGGGGGTGTGGTCGGTCATCGGGCGCTCCTGCCGGGCTGGTGGGGGACTGACCAGGACCCTACTGGATGGTAGGAAAGCCCCTCACGGGCCTCCGGGCCGGACGAGGGCTGCCGCACGGCGGGGGCGATGCGCTATACAGAGGGCCGTTCCGCCCCAGTAGAACGCGTTCCACCGCCTTCCCACCGGCCTCCGGTGGCACCCTCACCCCCGGGAGCACCCCGTGCGCGCAGCGATCCTGCACCAGACCGGACAGGACACCCTGGACGTCCGCGACGACGTCGAGGCGGTCGGCTTCGGACCCGGCCGGGTCCGGGTCCGGCTGCACGCCGCCAGCCTCTGCCACTCCGACCTGTCCGCGATGGCGGGCGTGCTGCCGCAGCCCGCGCCGTTCGTGCCCGGCCACGAAGGCGCCGGCGAGGTGGTCGAGGTCGGCGAGGGCGTCACCGGCCTCGCCCCCGGCGACCGGGTGGTGCTGTGCTGGATGCCGCCCTGCGGCGACTGCCCCGCCTGCCGGCGCGACCAGGCCCACCTGTGCGTCGCCTCGCTGCGCCGCCTGTCCACCCCCGCCTTCCGGATCGGCGGGCACACCGACGCGTACGGCTTCTACAGCACCGGCGCGTTCGCCGAGGACGTGGTGGTCGCCGCCGACGCGCTGCTGCCGGTGCCCGCCGACCTGCCGTACGACCTGGCCGCGCTGATCGGCTGCGGCGTCACCACCGGACTCGGCGCCGCCGTCAACACCGCCCGGGTGGAGCCCGGTTCGGCCGTCGCCGTGATCGGCGCGGGCGGCGTCGGCATCGCCGCCGTCCAGGGCGCCCGGATCTGCGGCGCCGCCCGGATCACCGTCGTCGACCCGGTCGCCGCCCGGCGCGAACGGGCCCTCGGCTTCGGCGCCACCCAGGCGATCGCCCCCGAGGACCTCAAGGCCGCCGCCCGGAGCGTCCCCGGCGGCGGCTTCGACTACGTCTTCGAGGCGGTCGGCCGCTCCGCCACCGTCCGGGCCGGCTACGACGCCGCCCGGCGCGGCGGCGCGGTGGTGGTGATCGGCGCCGGCGCGGCCGACGACCAGGTCTCCTTCAGCCTGGGCGAGCTGTTCTTCAACGAGAAGCGCCTGCTGCCGTCCATGTACGGCGGCGGCGACGTCCGCCGCACCGCCGGCCGGGCCGTCGACCTGTGGCGGGCCGGCCGCCTCGACCTGGCCGGGATGATCACCCACCGGCTGCCGCTCACCGAGGTCAACGAGGCGATCCGGCAGATGCGCAGCGGCGAGGCCCTGCGCACCGTCCTCACCTTCGACTGAGCGCCGCGCGGCCGGTGCGGGGACGGCCGACGCCCCTGGTCCCGTCAGGACGGTGACGGGGCCAGGGGCGTCGGCGGTACGGGGTGGTCGTGCGGCGGGCCGTCGGGCCCGCGCCGGCCGGGACGTCAGCGGCGGTGGCGGCCGTGCGGGTCCGCGTCCGCGCTGTCGTCGCTGGCGGTGGTGCCCCGGTGGCGGCCGTGAGCCACGCCGTCGGCGGTCTCGTCGGCGCCCGGCGCGCGGTGGTCGTGCTCGGTGGTGTCGGCGATGGACTCGGACATCTGGTCAGTTTTCTCCGTGCGAATGAGCGGTCTCTGCGGAAGGTGCACCGGCCCGCCTCGGCGCGCCGGTGTGCCCGGGACCCGGACAGCAGGAAGCCGGCCGCCCTCGTGGTCGGCCCGCGCGGGGGCCACGATAACGGCCGAATCGGATCGGAGCCTACCCAAACCGCTGCGCGTCGCGCCCCGGAACCGCCGACCGGCGCCCGTCGTCCGCACCCCGCCCCTCCCGGGTCCCGGGCGCCCGGTGACGGCCGGCCAAGTCCGGCGCGGCCGAGGCGGTTTGACGGCTTTGGAGGTGTTTGCCCGATGATGCGCGTCGGACCGGCAGCCCGGACGGGGTGCTGACTCGGCCGCGTCGAGCACCCCGGGGCTGCCGGTCCGGCGGATGTCCCGCGGTCACCGGGTTCCGGACCGCGACGGGCGGTCCGGGCAGGGCCGCGGCCGGTGCCGCCTCAGGTGGTTCCGACACCGTCGGGGCGGCCGGCCGGCCCTGCGCGATCCGACTCCGGGCCGCGGGCCGGGCCCGCCCCGCGAGGGGGACGGACCCGGCCCGGGCGGGCCCGAGGTCAGGCGATGGTGAAGACCAGGCAGGTCAGGACCAGGCAGGTGAACTGGCACCCGCCGCCGTGGCCGCCCAGCTCGACCGACTCCAGCTCCGGCAGCTCCTGCAGGGCGGCGAGGTCGGTCTCGAACGCGGTCATGTTCTCCATGGTGTTTCCTCCCCTATGGGTTCTCGTCGGACACGGACATGTCCGACGACCGCGACGGAAAGCGTTTTCCCGTCGCAGGTCCGGCCCCGCCGACCGCGCTCCCGGCCGCAGCCGGGCAGGCCGGCGGGCCCCCGCGCGCGGCGGGAAGTCTCGGGTGGGCTCCGGGCCCGGTGGATCAGGCGGGTCTGCCGGTGCGCAGGAAACCCGCCAGCAGCTCGTGCAGCACCGCCGCGCCCTCCTCGGCGAGCACCTCGTGCCCCGCGCCGGCCGCCTCCACGTAACGGAAGTCGACGCCCTCGATCCGGCCCAGGCGCAGCAACTCGTGCCGCAGCGACCGGGATTGACCGACCGGCACCACCTCGTCCCGGTCGCCGTGCACCACCAGCAGCGGGGTGCGCAGCCGGTCCGCGAGCCGCAGCACGTCGCGCGGGCCCCGGGCGTCCTCGATCGGAAGGTCGCCGCCGAGCCGGACGGTCAGCGCCCGCACCGGTGCCGACGCCTCCGCCAGCAGCCGGCCGCCCGACAGGAACGGCGCCACCACCGCGCACCGCGACACCGCCCCCGCCGGGGCGTGCGCCGTCGCCAACAGCGCCAGGAACGCGCCGTAACTCACCCCGAACAGCGCCGGCGGCTCCAGGCCCGCCGCCGCCCGCCGCTCCGCGATGCCGGTCAGCAGCGCCAGCACGTCGTCCAGGTCGGGCCCGCCCCACGCGCCGCGGATCGCCGTCGCGAACTCCGCGCCGTACCCCGTCGAACCGCGCTGGTTCGGGGCGACCACCGCCAGGCCCTGCGCCGCCATCCGCTGCAACGCCGGGTCGAACTCCAGCCGCCACGCGTCCGCCGGGCCGCCGTGCAGCGCCAGCACCAGCTGCGGCGCCGACAGCCACCGCTCGCCGCCGTACACCACCGCCTCCACCGGCCCGGCCGGGCCCGCCAGCTGCACGCAGCGCGCCGGCCGCCACCCGCCGCCGTCCCCGGGCGCGGCCGAGCCGTCCACCCGCCAGCCGGCCGGGTCCGCGTCCACCGTGGCGAGGCAGGCCGGACGGTCCGGCGCCGAGTACGGCATCCGCAGGCCCGCCGACGACCAGTGCCCGATCGCGCCGAACCGCCCCGGCGGCACCGGCAGCGCATCGAGCCGCCCGCTGCCCGGCTGCCACAGCACCAGCTCGGACGACGCGCCGTGGTCCACCTGGAGCGCCACCCGGGGCTCCGTGCCCGGCCCGTCCGGTGCGAGCGCGACCGGCCGCAGCAGCCGGCCCGGCCGGTGCAGGCATTCCGGGAAGCGCACCGGCTCCGCGCCGCCGATCAGCGCCCAGCCCAGCCGGTCCACGCCCGGCGCGTCACTGCGCAGCATCCCGAAGCCCGTCACCGGGTCGAACAGCACCAGGCGGTCGTTGCTGCTCCCGCCCAGCTCCAACAGCGGTGTGGTGACGCCCAGTCGGAGATCCAGCACGACGGTCTTCACCGTTCCGTCGGCCACCCGGTCCAGCGCCAGCAGCCGCCCCGCCGCGTCCAGCCACACCCCGCCGCCGTACAGCCCCGGCAGTTCGGCCACCTGGCGCGGCGCGGAACCGTCCGCCGCCAGCAGCCACACCGTGGTCACCGGACGGGTGTCGGTGCCGAGCAGCACCGCGACGGGGGCGTCCGCCGCACCGGCCGGACCGGGCGTCGCCAGCAGCCGCAGGCCCGGCGACCGCAGTGCGGTGAGCGGGAGTTCGGCGGCCGGACCGTCCGCGAGCAGCACCAGCTCGTGCCGGTCGCCGTCGTGCCGGCACACCAGCACCCGCCCGTCCGGCAGCGCCGCCAACTGCGAGCGCAGGCTCTCCGCCCGCCCCGCCAGCGCGCGCGGCACCGCCGGGCCCCGCTCCGGCAGCCGCCAACTCTCCACGTACCAGCCGCCGTCGGCCCCCGCCGCCAGGCAGGCGGCGTGCGAGCCGTCCCCGGAGAAGGTGAAACTCAGCCGCCGCAGCGCCTGCGCGGCGGTGCGCGCCGTCGCCGTGCTCATCGAGGACCTCCAGCGGGGTGGCGGGGCAGCGGGGGTGCGGCGGGCGGCTCCGGGTCGGACCACAGGCGCGGGCCCGGGTGCCGGAGGCGGAGCAGGAAGGCGAGCGGGCCGGCGGCGCCGGTGCCGTAGGCGGGGGTGCTGCCGGTGCCGGTCTCGTCGGGCAGGACCAGCAGGCCGTCGCGGCGGGCGGCCCGGGCGGCGATCAGCCGGGCGAGCCCCTGGGCGCCGCGGTGGAAGCGGTCGTCGCCGGTGGCGTGGGCCAGGTCGAGCAGGAACTCGCCGTTGCCGGCCAGCCCGTGGCAGGCGGAGACCCCGCTGTGCCAGCGGGCGTTCAGCACGGCCAGCCCGGCGGCCCGCGCCAGCCGGTGCGCCCGTTCGTCGCCGGTGGTCTGCCAGTACCGGACCAGGAAGCTGCCGACCCCGGACGAGCCGCTGCACCAGTGCGCCAGCCGGACGTGCGCCGGGTCGCCGTGGCTCTGCGGCCACCATGCGGCCTCGCCGTCCCACCGCGCGGTGGCGGCCAGGGTGTGGGCCGCCGACCGCGCCCCGGCCAGCAGCTGCTCGGCGGACGGGTCGCCGGTCTCGGTCAGCCGGTTCGCGCAGGCCAGCAGGAAGGCCGCGATCCCCGCCACCCCGTGCGCGTGGCCGAGGTGCACCGCCCCGGCGAGGGCGGAGTCGAAGTCGGCGGGCACCGGCCAGACCGTCCCGTACGGCTCGGTGCGGGCGGCGGCCAGCAGGCTGCGGGCGCACTGCGCGGCGCGGTCGAGGAACTGCCGTTCCCCGGTGGCGCGGTGGGCACGCAGTTGGAGGAGGCCCGCTCCGGCGGCGCCGTGGCAGACGTCGGGGTTGGGCCAGTCGAGCGGGACGTCGAGGGCCAGGGTGCGGGCCCGGGCGGCGAGCGCGGGGTCGTCGAGGGCGTCGGCGGCGTCCAGCAGTGCCCAGGCGGTGCCGGAGCGGCCGAAGTGCAGGCCGGGCAGCACCACGGGCTCGGCGGCGGCGCGCCGTTCGATCCAGTCGGCGGCCAGCGCGGCGGTGGAGCGGGCCGACTCGCGGACCGGGTCGGGCAGCGGGGCGAGGCTCGCCCGGGCCAGCACGGCGAGCACGCCGGCGGCGCCGTGCTGCACGTTGCACGGGTCGGTGAGCTGCCCGGCGGGGACGGTCGGCCACAGCCGGTCGGGCCGCTGCGGGTCGGCGGTGGCCGCCAGCCGGCGCAGCCCGTCGTGCAGCAGCCGCTCCGGCGGCGGCGGGGCCACGGGGGCGACCGGGCGCGGGCCGGCGGCGAGCGCCGCGCGGACCCGGTCCGGGCTCCAGCGCAGCTCGGGGTCGTCGGCGCGCAGCCCGAGCACCAGCGGGGCGAGCCGGCGCGCGGTGGAGCCGGTGCGGGCGGCGGCGGCCAGCCAGGCCGTCGGGGCGCCGTCGCCCGGCAGCAGCGGGTCGTGGCCGGTGGCGAGCAGGAAGAGCAGACCGCCGAGCGCGTACAGGTCGGCGGCGGGCGCGGCGACGGCGGAGCGGTGCGGGCCGGACTGTTCGGGGGCGCGGTAGCCGGGCGTGCCGGCGGTGCCCGCCGACGCCCCGGCGGGGACGGCGAGTTCGAGGTCGACCAGGCCCACCGTGCCGTCCGGCCGGACCAGCACGTTGCCGGGGGAGAGGTCGCGCAGCACCAGCCCGCGCCCGTGGACGCGCTCCACCAGGTCGAGCAGGGCCGTCACCACCGGCCCGGCCTCGGCCCAGGCGACGTCGGGCGTGCCGTCGTGCCGCAGCCGGGCGGCGACCCAGCTGCCCAGGGCCTTGCCGGGGAGGCGCTCCTGCACCAGGAAGAGCGAGTCCTGCTGCTCGACCAGGGCGTGCACCCGCGGTGTCAGACCGGTGTCGGCCAGTCGGCCGAGCAGCTCGGCCTCGTGCCGCAGCGCCGCGCGGGCGTCGGTGCCGGACCGGTCCACCTCGATGTGGGCGCGGGCCTGCTTGACCACCACCTCGTCGCCGGTGGCCGGGTCGGTGCCCAGGAAGACGCCGCCCTTGGCGCTGTGCCGCAGCGCGGCGGTGAGCGCCCAGCGGCCGTCCAGCAGCACCCCGGCCCGCCGGCCGCGGGCCGCCGGTGGCGCGGGAGTGGACGATCCCGCCCCCTCGACGGGGTCGGCCACCCACGGCGGGCGGCGGTAGGAGGCGGTGCGGACGTCCTCGACCGGCTCGCCGCCGGGCCCGCGCAGCATCGAGCGGTAGGCACCGTCCGGGCCGAGCAGCGCGCGGGCGGCGAAGACGCCGTAGCGGTAGTGCACCAGGCTGCCGGGGCGGTACGGGCGGTCGGAGAGAATCGCCGGGCCGGGCATTCCCGAGGTGGCCCGGTGGAGTTCCGCGGCGAGCCGGCGGAATTGCTCGTCGCCGTCCGGATAGACGGTGATGAATTTTCCGGCCGAAGCCCGGTCGCTGTTGCGGGAATTGATTTCGTGCACGCGCTCCCGGTCGGCGGCGAACTTGAAGGCGCACGGATCCTCGGCGAGCACCGCGGCGACGGCGGCCAGTACCTCGGCGGCGGCCGGGGAGGCGGCGGAGACGTGCAGCTTCCAGCCCTGCGCGGGCAGTTCACGGCCGGGCGGCCGCACCGTGCACCAGAAGCCCTCGACCGCGACCGTCCAGTCGCCGTCGCCTCCCCGGGCCCTGCTGCCGGTCACGGCCGCCCGCGCCACCTCCACCAACGTGCCGTCCCTGCCCGGCCCGTCGTCGACCGGCGCCGGCCCCCCTGCCCTGCGCAGCGGTGTGCCCGCCCCCATCTGCTTCACACCCCTTCGCGGTGGACTCGACCGGCTCACGGTCCGTGGAAGTCACGAGAGGCTCGCCCGCGCCGGGCGAATTCCCTCGGGTTCCTGCGGACTCCTTCGGGAATTGCGGCCGGTCGCTCTTTTCGACCCCCCGGTCGAGGCAACTCTCGTTCGCAGGACTGAAGTTACTTTCGGTACGGGGGTGACTCAACACCGGCCGGGTCACTTCACTCTTAAGGGTGATGAGATTTGGTTTTCGAATATGTTCGGCCGGGTCGGTGTGGGCGGGGGTTTCCGCGCACCGGCGGCCGCCCGGCGGGCGCGGGCCGGCGAAACCCGCTGTCCGGGCCGCCGCCCGCCGGGCCCCGCCGGGTTGACGTGCAGGTGTGCGGCCCGTCCGCAGCACGGGTGCCGGGCGGCGGCGGGACGGGCCCGGCCGGGCGGGGCCGTGACACGCGGTAGTCTCGACAGGTGCCGAAACTGTCCGACGTCATCGCCGTGCTCGAAGAGATCTACCCCCCGCAGTGGGCGGAGTCCTGGGACGCGGTGGGCCTGGTCTGCGGCGATCCCGAGGCCGAAGTGGGCCGGGTGCTGTTCGCCGTCGACCCCGTGCAGGCCGTCGTGGACGAGGCCGTGGAGTGGGGCGCCGACCTGCTGGTCACCCACCACCCGCTCTACCTGCGCGGCACCACCACGGTCGCCGCGACCGGCTTCAAGGGCCGGGCGGTGCACACCCTGATCAAGCACGACATCGCGCTGCACGTCGCGCACACCAACGCCGACCACGCCGACCCGGGCGTCTCCGACGCCCTCGCCGAGGCCGTCGGGCTGAAGGTCACCGGCCCGCTGGTGGCCGACCCGACCGACCCGGCGGGCCGCCGGGGCAGCGGCCGGATCGGCGAGCTCCCGCAGCCGATGACGCTGAGCGCGTTCGCCGCCCGGGTCGCCGCCGGGCTGCCCGCCACCGCGGCGGGCGTGCGCGCCGCCGGCGACCCGGAGCAGCAGGTGCGCCGGGTCGCGGTCTGCGGCGGCTCCGGCGACTCCTTCCTCGCCGAGGCCCGCAAGGCCGGCGTGGACGCCTACCTCACCGCCGACCTGCGCCACCACCCCGCGTCCGAGGCCACCGAGGCCGCGCCGGTCGCCCTGGTCGACGCCGCGCACTGGGCCACCGAGTGGCCCTGGCTCACCCTCGCCGCCCGCGAGCTCACCGGCCGCGCCGACAGCCGCGGCTGGCCGCTGGAGACCCGCGTCTCCACCCGGGTCACCGACCCGTGGACGGCGCACGCGCCGATGCCGTACGCCCCCTGACCTTCCCGCCGAACCAACTCAACAGGAGCCCAGCCGCGTGAACGCCGCGCCCGCCGACCAGATCCGCCTGCTCGACCTGCAGGCCATCGACTCCCGCCTCGACCAGCTGGCCCACCGGCGCCGCACCCTGCCCGAGCACGCCGAGATCGACAAGGCCACCGCCGACCACACCGCCCTCAAGGACCTGGTGGTCGCCGCCCAGGCCCAGCTCGGCGACACCACCCGCGAGCAGACCAAGGCCGAGGCCGACGTCGAGCAGGTCCGCGCCCGCGCCGCCCGCAACCAGCAGCGGATGGACTCCGGCGCCGTCACCTCGCCGAAGGACCTGGAGAACCTCCAGCACGAGAACGCCTCGCTGGCCAAGCGCCAGGGCGACCTGGAGGACGTGGTGCTGGAGGTGATGGAGCGCCTGGAGTCCGCGCAGACCCGGGTCACCGAGCTCACCGCCCGCCTGGAGCACTCCGCCGTGGTCGTCGCCGAGGCCGAGGGCCGCCGCGACGCCAAGTTCGCCGAGATCGACGCCGAGGCCGAGAAGGTCCGCCGCGACCGCGAGGCCGTCGCGGGCGTGATCCCCGCCGACCTGATGAAGGTCTACCTGCGCCTGCGCGAGCAGCAGGGCGGCGTCGGCGCGGCCCGCCTGTACCAGCGCCGCTGCGAGGGCTGCCGCACCGAGTTCTCGATCACCGAGTTCAACGCGATCAAGGCCGAGCCCGCCGACAAGGTGCTGCGCTGCGAGAACTGCGGCCGGATCCTGGTCCGCACCGGCGAGTCGGGCGTCTGATCCGGTGGCCGGAGCCCAGTTCATCGTCCAGGCCGACGGCGGCTCCCGGGGCAACCCGGGGCCGGCCGGCTACGGTGCGGTCGTCCTCGACGCCCGCACCGGCGAGATCCTGGCCGAGGCCGCCGAGTACATCGGCCGCGCCACCAACAACGTCGCCGAGTACAAGGGCCTGATCGCCGGACTCCGGGCCGCGCGCGAGCTCGACCCGGACGCCCGGATCCTGGTCGAGATGGACTCCAAGCTCGTCGTCGAGCAGATGTCCGGGCGCTGGAAGATCAAGCACCCCGACATGCAGCCGCTCGCCGCCGAGGCCCGCGGCATCGCCCCGCGCGGCAGCGTCGAGTACAAGTGGATCCCGCGCGAGAAGAACAAGGAAGCCGACCGGCTCGCCAACGAGGCGATGGACGCCGGCAAGCAGGGCCGCCAGTGGGAGCCCAAGGCCCGGCCCGCCGCGCCCGTCGCCGCCCCCGCGGCGGACGAGCCGCTGCCCGCCGCGCCCGCGCCCCGGGCCGGCTGGGCCGCACCCGCCGACCTCGGCACCCCCACCACGCTGGTGATGCTGCGGCACGGCGAGACCCCGCTCACCCCGCTCCGACAGTTCTCCGGCTCCACCGGCAGCGACCCCGGCCTCTCCGAGAAGGGCGTCTGGCAGGCCGAACGGGCCGCCGAGGCGCTCGCCGCGCGCGGCACCGTGCAGGCCGTCGTCTCCTCGCCGATGCTGCGCTGCCGGCAGACCGCCGAGGCCGTCGCCCGCCGACTCGGCCTGGAGGTGCGGATCGAGGAAGGCCTGCGGGAACTCGACTTCGGCGCCTGGGAGGGCCTCACCTACGCCGAGGCGCTGGAACGCCACCCGGACGACCTCAACGCCTTCTTCACCTCCGCCAAGGCCAAGCCCACCGGCAGCACCGAGTCGCTCACCACCCTCGCCCACCGGGCCGGGCAGGCCCGCGACAAGATCCTCGCCCGCTACCCCGGCAGGACCGTCCTGGTCGTCTCGCACGTCAGCCCGATCAAGACCCTGGTCCGGCTCGCCCTCGGCGCCCCGCCGGACGCCGTGCACCGGATGGAACTCGCCGCGGCCTCGCTGTGCGCCGTCCAGTACTACAGCGACGGCAACGCGTCGCTGCGGCTGCTCAACGACACCTCGCACCTGCGCTGACCGCACCGTCGTGGTGGCGGAACGTCTCAGTGGACGTCCGTCACCACGACGTCCAGCTGCCACGCCTTGCGGGCCGTGCCGCGCGCCGAGACCTCCACCCGGTACCCGAGCTGCGCCAGCGCGTCCACCAACTCGCCCGGCAAGGACGGCTCCAGGCCCGCCACCAGCAGGTCGCGCACCAGGCGGCCCTTGGTCGCCTTGTTGAAGTGGCTGACCACGGAACGCTTCACCACCCCGTCCACCACGCGCTCCTGCAGCACCCGCACCGTCACCGTCCGGCCCGCCACCTCGCCGGACGGCCTCCACGCCGCCGCGTACGCCGAACTGCGCAGATCGAGCACCGGGCCGTCCGCGGCCTCCTGCGGGAGCACGCCGTCCATCGCCGACCGCCAGTACGGCCCCAGCGCGCCCAGCGGCGGCAGCTTCACACCCATCGCGCAGCGGTACGACGGGATCCGGTCGCCGATCCGCACCGCACCCCACAGGCCCGAGAACACCAGCAGCGAACGCTCCGCCCGGGCGTACGCCGGCCCGTCCAGCTTCGCCAGGCCCAGGTTGTCGAACAGCACCCCGGTGTACACCTCGCCGGCCGGCCGCGCCCCCGCCGTCAGCAGCCCCGCGTTCTTCGCCACCTCCCCGCGCAGGCCCTTGCTCAGCCCCAGCACCTCGGCGGCCCGCTCCTCGTCCCCCGAGCACAGCTCCACCAGCGCCGCCAGCGCCTTCTCCCGCGCTCCCGTCAGCCCTGTCAGCGAGAGCCCCGCCACCTCGACCGGCGCCCCCGCCTCCGGCGCGGCCTTCCCCTCCGACGGCGGCAGCAGAACCAGCACGACGACACCTCTCCACGACTCACGGCAGACCCCGACAACCCTAACGACCGGCCGCCCCGCGCCCCGAATCCCGCACCGCCCGCCGGCGCCCGGGAGGCGACCCGTCTGCCGAGAACCGCCGCCGCGTCCTACGCTGCGACCATGCCGCGCCGACACCTCAGCGTCCGGGCCGCCCAGACCGCCAGGATCAACACCGAACTCGCCGACCTCAGAACCCGCCTGGAGATCCGCACCGACTGGCCGCCGGCGGTGCTCGCGGAGGCCGACCGGGCCGCCGCGCTGCCCCGCCTGCCGGAGTTCGACGCCACCGACCTCGACCTGTTCACCCTCGACCCGCCGGGCTCCCGCGACCTCGACCAGGCCATGCACCTGACCCGCCGCGGCACCGGCTACCGGGTGCACTACGCGATCGCGGACGTCGCCGCCTACGTCGCCCCGGGCGGCGCGATCGACGCCGAGGCCGGCCACCGCGTCCAGACCCTGTACTTCCCGGACGGCGCCGTGCCGCTCCACCCGGCCCGGCTCTCCGAAGGCGCGGCCAGCCTGCTGCCCGGCGAACTCCGCCCCGCCGTGCTGTGGCAGCTCGACCTGGACGCCGACGGCGCACTCCTCCTCGCCGACCTGCGCCGCGCCCTGGTGCGCTCACGCCGCCGCCTGGACTACGCCGCCGTCCAGGACCGCATCGACGCGGGCGCCGCCGACGGGCAGCTCACCCTGCTCGCCGAGATCGGCCGCCTGCGCGAGGCGCAGGAGCAGGCCCGCGGCGGCGTCAGCCTGCCGATCCCCGAGCAGGAGGTGGCGGCCGCCAACGGCGGCTACCGGCTGCACTACCGCGCGCCCCGGCCCGCCGACGGCTGGAACGCGCAACTCTCGCTGCTCACCGGCATGGCCGCCGCCGAACTCATGCTGGACGCCGGCATCGGCCTGCTGCGCACCCTGCCCGCCGCCCCGGAGTCGGCCTACGCGCGGCTGCGCCGGGTCGCCGCCGCACTCGGCGTGCCCTGGCCGGACGGGCTGCCCTACCCGGAGCTGATCCGGTCCCTCGACCCGGCCCGCACCGCCGACGCCGCGTTCCTCAACGAGTGCACCGGCCTGCTGCGCGGCGCCGGCTACCACGCCTTCGACACCGCCCGGGGCACCGCGCCGCCCGCCGACCCCGGCCACGCCGCGCTGGCCGCCCCGTACACCCACTGCACCGCGCCGCTGCGCCGGCTCGGCGACCGGTACGCGCTGGAGATCTGCCTGGCGGTCGCGGGCGGCGTGGACGTCCCGCCCTGGGTGCGGGAGGCGCTGCCGCTGGTGCCCGCGCTGATGGAGGGCGGTGACCGCCGGGCGCACGAGGTGGAACGCGCGTGTGTGGATCTGGTGGAGGCGGAGTTGCTGCGCGACCGGGTGGGCGAGGAGTTCCCGGCGGTGGTGGTCGACGTGGACGAGCGCCGGCCGACCGTCGGCACGGTGCAGCTGCGCGAGCCCGCGGTGGTCGCCAAGTGCGACGCGGCCGACCGGCTGCCGCTGGGCCGCCGGGTGACCGTCCGGCTCACCCTGGCCGACCCGGCCACCCGCGCCGTCCGGTTCGCGCTGGTTCGGGAGGCGTGACGGCCCCTCAACGGCGGTCGGGGCCGGTGCGATGATCGGAGGATGAGCCGATCGAGTGCCGTCCCCGACCGTCGTCACCGGCTGATCGTCCTGGCCGTCTGCTGCCTGAGCCTGTTCATCGTCGGCCTGGACAACACCGTGGTGAACATCGCGCTGCCCGCGATCCGGCGCGACCTGGACGCCCCGGCCTCCGGTCTGCAGTGGGTGATCGACGCCTACACGCTGGTGCTGGCCGCGCTGCTGATGCTGTCCGGGTCGGTCGCCGACCGGATCGGCCGCAAGCGGGTGTTCCGGGCCGGGCTGCTGCTGTTCGTGCTGGGGTCGCTGCTGTGCAGCCTGGCGCCGGGCCTGGGCTGGCTGGTGGCCTTCCGCGCGGTGCAGGCGGTCGGCGGGTCGATGCTCAACCCGGTGGCGATGTCGATCATCACCAACACCTTCACCGACCGGCGGGAGCGGGCGCGGGCGATCGGCGTGTGGGGCGGCGTGATCGGCATCAGCATGGCGCTCGGGCCGCTGATCGGCGGGTTCCTGGTGGACCGGGCCGGCTGGCCGTCGATCTTCCTGATCAACATTCCGGTGGGGCTGGCGGCCTTCGCCCTGACGCACCGGTACGTCCCGGAGTCCCGGGCGCCGCGGCCCCGCCGGCTGGACCCGGTCGGCCAGCTGCTGATGGTGCTGCTGCTGGGCTGCGGCACCGCCGCGATCATCGAGGGCCCGGGCCACGGCTGGACCTCGCCGCTCATCCTGACCCTGGCGGCGGTCGCGCTGCTCGCGCTGCTGGTGTTCCCGTTCTGGGAGCGGCGGGTGCCGGAGCCGCTGATCGACCCGAGGTTCTTCCGCAGCGCCCCGTTCGCCGGGGCCACCGTCACGGCGGTGTGCGCGTTCGCCGCGCTGGCCGGGTTCCTGTTCCTGAACACCCTGTACCTGCAGAACGTCCGGCAGTACACCCCGGTGGTGGCGGGCCTGTGGACGCTGCCGATGGCCGGGCTGACCCTGCTGACCGCCCCGCTGTCCGGCCGGATCGTCGGCAGCCGGGGCCCGCGCCTGCCGCTGCTGGTGGCCGGCGCGGCGATCGCCGCCAGCGGGGTGCTGCTGACCGGGCTGACGGCCGACTCCCCGGCCCTCCTGCTGCTGCCCGCGTACGCGCTGTTCGGGCTGGGATTCGGCATGGTGAACGCGCCGATCACCAACTCGGCGGTCTCCGGCATGCCGCTGGCCCAGGCCGGGGTGGCCGCCGCGGTCGCCTCCACCAGCCGGCAGGTCGGCCAGTCGCTGGGGGTGGCGGTGGTCGGCACGGTGGTCGCCGGCGCGGTCGCCTCGGCCGGCGACTTCCCGTCCGCCACCCACGCCGGCTGGTGGATCGTCGCCGGCCTGGGCGTGACGGTGTTCGTGCTGGGCCTGGTCACCACCACCCCGTGGGCGGCCGGCACGGCGGCCCGGGTGGCGGCCCGCCTCGACCGGGAGCCGGGCGGCGTACAGGGAGCCCCCGCGGAGCGGCTACCATGACCATTACGGCGGACGAGCCGGCCGGGCGGTCGCGTCGGGTCCCTTCGGGGCCCGCCGAGGAACGTCCGGGCTCCACAGAGCAGGGTGGTGGGTAACGCCCACCCGGGGTGACCCGCGGGACAGTGCCACAGAGAACAGACCGCCCACCGCCTCGGCGGTGGGTAAGGGTGAAACGGTGGTGTAAGAGACCACCAGCGACCGAGGTGACTCGGCCGGCTCGGTAAACCCCACTCGGAGCAAGGTCAAGATCGACACCCTCGGGTGTCGTGCGCGAGTGTTCGAGGGCTGCTCGCCCGAGCTCGCGGGTAGACCGCACGAGGCTGTCGGCAACGGCAGCCCTAGATGGATGGCCGCCTCCCCGGGCCGCGCAAGCAACCCGGGAGACAGAACCCGGCGTACAGGCCTGCTCGTCCGCCGCCTTCGGGTTCTCCGCCCGCCTTCCGGGCTCTCCGTTCGCCCCCGGGTTCTTCCTTCGCGGGAATTGCGTGATCGTGTGCCAACTCTCCGTGATTTCCCGCTGGTTTTCCGGAATGGGTCACGGTCTGTCCGCATTTGATTCGCCAGCGTACAGTCAAGTTTTTGACGGTCCGGTGCAGGGCATTTCCCGACCGCCACGCACGGCGAAGGGGCGGTCACCTTTCGGTGACCGCCCCTCACGCATTACCGGACTGCCTCAGGCCCGAAGGGCCCGAGGACCGGTCAGGCCTTGCCCCAGGTGCCGGTGGACCACAGCGCACCGCCGTTGGTCGGGCCGCCGCCCTGGCGGTAGACGACGATGTTGCCGTCCGACTGGGTCTTCAGGTACGCACCCGGGTTGCCCCAGGTGTTGGAGCTCCAGTACAGCTTGTTCTCGTCGGCCACGGCGAAGGCGCCGTCCGAGGTCTGGACCGCGACCGCGCCCGGGTGCCCGTAGGTGCCGGACGCCCAGATGACGCCGCCGTCCTTCTTGCGGTACGACACCAGGTTGCCGTCACCCTGCTGGATCAGGATGGTGGTGCTCGACTCCAGCCACATGTTCTCGACCAGGCCCTGGACCTCCGGGGTGCCCTGGAGGCTGTCCGCCGGCTGGTCGATCCACTCGCCGTTGACGAAGGCCGGGAAGAAGCCGGTGTTGTTGCGCCACACGGTCTTCAGGTTGGCCTCGTCCCAGACGAGCAGCTCGCCGGCGTCCAGGATGAACGAGGCGCCCGTCTTGCCCCAGGTGCCGGTGGACCACAGGGCGCCGCCGATGCCGTCGCCGCCACCCTGCTTGTAGACGACGAAGTTGCCGTCGGCCTGCATGACGGCGTAGGCGCCGCTGTTGCCCCAGGTCTTGCTGTTCCACAGCACCTGGAGCTGCTTGCCGTTGTCGGCGACCAAGTAGAGCACCAGGTTGCCGTCGGGCTGCATGGTCAGGGTGCTGTAGCCGACCTTGACGCTCTCGCCCGACTTCAGCATGTCGCCGGTCTTGAACTGGGCGTACAGCGGGGTGACGACGGCCGACTTCGGGGCGGCCGCGGCCGTCTTGGCCTGCTTCGAGAGCTGCGACAGGTTGCGCTCGACCGGCGCGATCTTCTTGACGTTCACCTTCGGCGTCGGGGCGGCAGTGGCCCCCGGCACCGTGGCGGCAGTGACAGCGCCGACACCGATCAGCAGCGCGGCGGCGCGCATGAGCGTGCTCTTACGCACGTGTCCCCCTCTAAGAGAATGGCTGGAGGTGTGATGAATCCAGCGGAGAATTCATACACCCGAGCGCGGACAGTCTTACAGGCGGGGTGGGGGTTGCGTGCAGAATTTTCCCAGGAAGTGTCAGAGGCCTTTCGGGGCAAAGCCGAAGGGCCCCGACGCACGATGGCGTCCGGGCCCTTCGATACCTGACGATCCGATCGGATTTGCCCGGGATCAGCCCACCGAGGAGTTGTAGCTCTCGATGGCGGGCTGGAGTTCCTTGGCGGCGTCGGTCAGCGCCTGCTGGGCGGTCTTGGTGCCGGCGATGGTCTGCTCGATGGCGGTCTCCACGCCCTTGCGGGCCTGCGGCATGACGCCGAGCAGGCAGCCGGCCGTCGCGCTGGTGGGCTTGGTGGCCTTCAGCTGCTCGATCGCGGTCTGGAACTGCGGGAACTTGCCCACCCACTCCTTGTCGGCGGGCAGCTCCAGCGCCTTGGTGTTGACCGGGAAGTAGCCGGTGCCGGTGTGCCAGACGGCCTGCTGCTCCGGGGAGGTGAGGAACTTCTCGAACTCCCAGGAGGCGCGCTTCTGGGCGTCCGAGTGGCCCGGGCCGGAGATCCACAGCGAGGCGCCGCCGATGATCGGGCCGCCCTGGTCGCCGGCGGCGGTCTTCGGGAACGGCGCGGTGCCGACGGTGAACTTGGCGGCCTCGGTGTAGCCGCGCAGCACGCCGGTGGACTCCAGGTGCATGGCGACCGTGCCGGCCTTGAACGCGGCCTGCGCGTCCGGGGTCTGACGGCCCGTGTTGGCCGCGTAGCCGCCCTTGACCAGGTCGGCCCACCACTGGACGATCTCCGCGCCCTTGGCGGAGTCGAAGGCCACCTTGCCGGCCTTGCCGCTGCGGCCGTTGTCGGAGTCGCAGTACAGCGCGCCGTTCTCGGCCAGCAGCTGCTCGACGAACCAGCCGTAGATGGCCGCGCCGAAGCCGTACCGGACGGTCTTGCCGCTGTCGTCCTTCTTGGTCAACTGCTTGGCCATGTCGCCGAGTTCGGCGAGCGTCGTGGGCGGCTTGGCCGGGTCGAGGCCGGCCTCCTTGAAGGCGTCGTCGTTCAGGTACAGCAGCGGCATCGAGGAGTTGAACGGCATCGACTGCAGCTTGCCGCCGACCGAGTAGTAGTTGCGGATGTTGGCCTGCAGGTCGTCCAGCGAGTAGCCGTCCTTGTCGGCGAACGCCTGGGCCGGGACGGTCTGCTTGGAGTCGATCATGAAGCGGGTGCCGATGTCGTAGACCTGCACCACCGCGGGCGTGGCCTTCTGCTGCACCGAGGCCTTGTACTTGGCGATGAGGTCGTCGTAGGTGCCCTGGAACAGCGGCTTGACCTCGATCCTGCCCTGGTGCGCGGAGTTGAACTGGTTCACCAGGGCGGTCAGCTGCTCGGCGTTCTTGCCGGTCATCGAGTGCCAGAACTCGATCGTGGTCACGCCGGACGCCTGGTCCAGCGCGGAGGCGGCCGGAGCGCCGGACTCGTCGGAGGAGCCGCCGGAGCCGCTCGAACTGCAGGCGGTCAGGGCCAGGCCGGACACCAGCAGCGCGGCGAGCGCACGGGCACTGATCTTCACGGGTTCTCTCTCTTCTGCGAGGGTGGTACCGGGAACGGTGGTGAGAGCAGGACGGGTCGAGCGGCGGTCAGCGGACCGCGCCGGCGGTCAGGCCGCGGACGATGAACCGCTGGCCGAACAGCACCAGCGCCAGCGTGGGCAGCAGCGACAGCACCACGCCGGCCAGGATCAGACCGGGGTCGGCCATCTCGGAGTCCCGCAGCGAGGACAGGCCGATCTGCAGGGTCTGCATGTTGGCGGTGCGGGTGATGATCAGCGGCCAGAAGTACTGGTTCCAGGAGGACAGGAACACGTAGATGGCGAGCGCGGCCAGGGCCGGCTTGTTCAGCGGCACCAGGATCCGCCACAGGAACCGCCAGTGGCCCGCGCCGTCGATCCGGGCGGCGTCCCGCAGCTCGGCCGGGAACTGCCGGAACGACTGCCGCAGCATGAACGTGCCGAACCCGGAGGCCAGGAACGGCAGCACCAGGCCGAAGTAGGTGTTGCCCATGCCCCAGCCGGACAGCGTCAGGTAGTTGGGGATGATGATGGCCTCCCACGGCACCATCAGGGTGGCCAGGAACAGGCCGAACACCACGGACCGCCCGCGCATCGGCAGGAACACGAAGGCGTACGCGGCGAGCACCGAGGTGAACAGCTGCGCCAGCGTGATCAGGCCCGCCACCAGCAGCGAGTTGCCGTACTGGCGCACCAGCGGGATGGCGTGCACGGCGCCGGAGAAGTTCTCCCCGGTGATCGAGTGCGGCACCATCGCGGGCGGGTAGCTGGCGATCTCGTCCGGGCGCATGAACGCGCCGGCGAAGACGTAGTAGACCGGGAAGGCGACCGTCAGCACGGCGACGGCGAGCACCGCGTAGACCCCGGCCCGGCCCAGCCGGGCGCGGAGTCGCAGCGGCGGCCGCGCCCGGCGGGGCGGGTCGGTGACGGCGGGCGTCTCGGTGAGAGTGCTCATGCGTAGTGCACCTTCCGCTCCAGGACCCCGAACTGCACGGCCGTGCAGCACAGCACGACCGCCATCAGCACCACGGCCTGCGCGCTGGCGGTGCCGAAGTCGCTGGAGCCGTAGGCGAACGCCTTCTCGTACACGGAGTAGACCAGGGTGCGGGTGGAGCCGTCCGGCCCGCCCTTGGTGAGGATGTGGATCTGGCCGAAGCTCTGCAGCGCGTTCACGGTGGAGATCACCACCAGGAAGAACAGGCTGGGCCCGAGCATCGGCACCGTGATCGAGCGGGCCAGCCGCAGGCCGGACGCGCCGTCCAGCCGGGCGGCCTCCAGGACCTCGCCCGGGATCGAGCCGATGCCCGCGGACAGCACCAGCACGTTGTAGCCGAGGTTCATCCAGATCGTGGAGATCGCGATGGACAGCAGCGCGTACCGGGAGTCGGTCAGCCAGCCCACCGGGCCGAGGCCGAGGTGCGACAGCAGGCCGTTGAGCACGCCGCTGGCCGGGTTGTAGAACACCGAGAAGACCACCGAGGCGCTCGCCACCGAGAACGCGAACGGCAGCGCGAAGGCGGACCGCAGCTGCCGCACGCCGCGGATCCGACCCTCCATCAACAGCACCAGCAGCAGCGCCCCGAGGACCCCCGGGACCACCGTGAACAGCACGAACAGCGCGGTGGTGAGCAGCGTGCTGCGGAAGTCCGACGAGGACAGCAGGTCGGTGTAGTGCTTCATCCCGACGTACTTGGAGGGCGCGCCGAACAGGTCGTTGGCGTGCGCGCTCAGGTAGAAGGTGCGCCCCAGCGGATAGAGGATGAAGAGCGCGAAGACCACTACCGAGGGCAGCAGGAACGCCCAGGCGAGCCCGTGCTCGCCGAGTCGGCGCCGCGGCTCGGGTGGGCTTGATGCGGTCGGCATGGTGCGCGTCCGCCTTTCGTGACGTTGGTTCCGGCCAAACCGTGTCGTCCCTGAACGACGGGTCGGCAAGGAGAGGGTGAGCGGAGGGTTTCGCGCATGTTACGCGTTCGCGTCAACGTCTGACGGGCAGGTGTCCACCGTCCCGGTCCAGTCGGATCCGCGCCCTCCGGAGAGCCGTCGTTCCGTCAGGACTACCGGCTGGTAGGAATATTGACTTCCGATCACTGTGCGTGGCAAGGCTTCGGACGCGTCCGATCGATCTTCAGTTGTCCCGGTGGTCGGTCCGGCCGGCCCGTCGCTCAGCGCAACAGGCGGCGCTCCTTGGCGATCGCGACCGCGCCGGAGCGGGTGTCGGCGCCGAGCTTGGCGTAGATCCGGCCGAGGTGGGTCTTGACGGTGGCCTCGCTGATGAACAGCGCCCGGGCGATCTCCCGGTTGCTCAGGCCCTGGCCCAGCTGATCGAGGATGTCCTGTTCGCGGTCGGTGAGTTGGGGGAGCGGGGAGCGCATCCGGGCCATCACCCGGGACGCCACCGGCGGGGACAGCGCCGGCCGCCCCGCCGCGGCCGAGCGGATCGCCGCGAACAGCTCGGCCGGGCGCTCCGCCTTCAACAGGTAGCCGGTGGCGCCCGCGTTGATGGCGCGGGTGATGTCCGCGTCGGTGTCGAAGGTGGTCAGCACCAGGACGTGGCTGTCGCCCGGCCCGGCCAGGATCTGCTTGGTGGCCTCCACCCCGTCGATCCCGGGCCCGAGTTGAAGATCCATCAGCACCACGTCCGGCCGCAGCCGGGCGGTCAGCGCCACCGCCTCCTCACCGGTGCTGGCCTCGCCGACCACCTCGACGGTGCGGTCGCTGGACAGCAGCGCCAGCAGCCCGGCCCGGACCATCGCGTGGTCGTCGCAGATCAGCAGCCTGACCGTGTCGTTGTCGTTCATGGACCCCTCCGTGCGGTGCGGGTGGTGCGGCGGCAGTGCTGGCGGTGCGGTGGTGGTGCGGGCGGTGCGGTGCGGGTGGTGCGGGTGGTGCGGGTGGTGCGGCGGACCGGGTCAGTGGGCCTCGGGTGGGCCGGCCGCCAGCGGGATGGCGGCGGAGACCACGGTGCCCTCGCCCGGTGCGGACTCCACGGTGAGCGTGCCGCCCAGCTGCCGCAGCCGGGCGCGCATCGCCGGCAGCCCGTGACCGCGGCCGCCGCCCGAACCCGCCTCGCCGGAGCGGCCGTTGGCGCCGCCGGCCGGCGGGGTGAAGCCGCGCCCGTCGTCCGCGACGTCCAGCACCGCCTGGTCGCCCAGGTAGGAGAGGGTGATCGAGGCCCGGTCGGCCCGGGCGTGCTCCCGGATGTTGGCCAGCGCGCCCTGGGCGATCCGCAGCAGCGCGGACTGCGCGGCGGCCGGCATCGGCACCGGGCTGCCGTCCAACCGGAAGCGGACCGGCAGGCCGCTCTCCGCGGCCTCCCGCTCGGCGAGGGCGGCCAGCGCGGCCTCCAGGGTGCCCTGGTCGGCGAGATCGGCCGGGGCGAGGTCGTGCACGAAGCGGCGGGCCTCGGCGAGATTCCGGGCGGTGATCGCGGCGGCCGTCCGGACATGGCCGCGGGCCGCCACCGCGTCCTGCTCCCAGGCGAGTTCGGCGGCCTGCAGCAGCATCTGCTGGCTGGACAGGCCCTGCGCGAGGGTGTCGTGGATCTCCACGGACAGCCGCTCCCGCTCGGCCAGCGCGCCCTGCCGGCGCTCCACCGCGGCCAGCTCCCGGCGGGCCCGGATCAGGTCGGCGATCAGCTTCCGCTGCCGGGCGCCCTGCCGCTGCATGTACAGGAACACCGCGGTGGCCAGCGCGGCGACCGCCGGCGGCAGCAGCACCATCGTCGGATCGGCCCCCGGCAGCCGCAGTTCGGAGACCGTCACCAGCGCGGTGAGCGCCGACACCAGCGGGATCGCCGCCCGCGGCGGGAAGGCCCGGAGCACCGTGTACACCAGCGGGACGGCGCACCAGGCGAAGCTCGGCGCCATCAGCACCAGCACCGCCCAACTCCCCAGCACCGCCCCCAGCCAGGCCGGCCGGCGCTCGGACAGGCCGGACAGGTGCCCGGCGGCCAGGGCGACGCTCAGCGCCACCACCCACGGCGTCAGCGGGCTGGACAGGTGGTGCCTCAGGTAGCGCGTCAGCGAGGTGCCGAGCAGCAGCACGAAGACCAGCCGCATCACCGCGGTGAGCCAGCCCGCGTCCGGGTCGGCCGCCCGGGAGAGGGGCATGCGCATCATGACGGCCTCCTTTCGCATGCTGTCGATCCCTGCCTTCACTGTGGGGTTCGTGCCGGCACGGGTCGGCGCCGACACCTGGATGGTGCCCGCGGATCACGGCCTCCACATCAACCGATCGGCTGACACGGTTGTCATCCATCTTGCTCCGCCGGTCCAGCCGGTTCGCCGATCCGCGGCGGGGGTGCAGCGCCGAAGTATGGAGTGCGAGGCCGGAACAACCCCGTGGTCCGGCGCCCAACCACCGATCCAGGAGCCGAAGATGAAGAAGCTGAGCACTCGTACCCGCGTTGTCACCGGTGCCGTCGCGGTGGCCGCCCTCGGGGCGAGCGTGGTCGGCGCCGTGTCGGCCAACGCCGAGACGCCGAAGCAGGCCCCCACCACGGCCGTCGCGTCCGACGTCCAGAACAAGAACACCTTCGAGAGCACGCACCTGACGGTCGAGGCCGCCACCAAGGCCGCCCAGGCCAGCCTGGACGCCGCGGCCAAGGCCGGTCAGAAGATCTCCGTCGCGGTCGTCGACCGGAACGGCAATGTGATCGTCGAACTGCGCGGTGACGGCGCCGGCCCGCAGTCCTTCGAGTCCGCCGAGCGCAAGGCCTACACGGCGGTGTCCTGGAACGCGCCGACCTCCGAGCTGGTCAAGCGCCTGGCCCAGGCCCCGAACCTGAAGGACATCCCCGGCACCCTGTTCCTCGGCGGCGGCGCCCCGGTCCAGGTGAAGGGCGCCCCGATAGCCGCCGTCGGCGTGGCCGGCGCCCCCAGCGCCGACCAGGACGAGCAGTTCGCCCAGGCCGGCGTCGCCGCTCTGAACAAGTGAGGCGGCGGTCGGCGGCCCGCTCCCCGGGTGCGGAAGCGGGCCGCCGACCCGGTGCGGCGCGGTGGTTCAGGCCTCGTGGTAGGCGCACAGCGCCCAGATCACGAAGACGTCCATCGCGATGATCACCAGCGACCACAGCGGGTAGTAGGGGATGGCGAGGAAGGAGTCGATCACGCTCACCGAGGCGATGACGACACCGACGACCCTGGCCCAGGCCAGGCCTCTGATCACGCACATGCCGGTCAGGGCGACCAGGCCGCCGACCACCACGTGGATCCAGCCCCAGGAGGTCAGGTCGAACTTGAAGATGTAGTTGGGGGTGGTCACGAAGACGTCGTCCCGCGCGACCGCCATGATCCCGCGGAACAACTCCAGGAGGCCGGTGATCAGCATCAGAACACCGGCGAACATCACCGTGCCGGGCACCCAGGGGCTGTGGCCCCGGGCCGGTGAGCCACGCGACCCGGGCGCTGCCGGGGTCGGGCCTGCGGACGAGCTCATGGAGACCTCCTTGGCCGAAGTTGACCTGTCACGACCCTCGACCCGCCCACCCGCCGGGGCACACCGGACGAAGCCGTTCGGGTGAACTTCCGGCCGCCCGCGCATGCCCGTCCACGCCTCCCGCGAGCCCCCCGCACCGGCCCCGCCACGCACCGGATCGCCCCGGCTGCGCGCGCTGTGTTTACTGGTCACAGTGCCCGGGCGACCGGCGAGGAGGTGCCGCAGCCATGGCCGACACCCCCTGGAACGACCTGCCGCAGCCGCTGCGCCGGGTGCTGGACGGCACCCCCGCCGGCGTCGGCGTCCTCGACACCGCGCTGCGCTTCCGCTACGTCAACCCGGCGCTGGCCGCGATGAACGGCGTCCCCGCCGAGGAGCACCTGGGGAGGACGATCGCCGAACTGCTGCCCGGCATCGACCCCCGCGAGGACGTCCTGCGGGCCGTGCTCGCCGACGGCCGTCCCCGCGAGATCACCTCCAGCGGCCACACCCGGGCCGGCTCGCCGCAGCACCGCCGCTACTGGTACGGCGCGTACCACCGGCTGGAGACCGCCGGGCGGCCGGTCGGGCTGGTCGGCATCGTGCTGGAGGTCACCGCCGCCCACCGGCAGCGGCACGAACTCGAACAGGCCCGGGCCCGGCTCGCCCTGCTCGACACCGCCGCCACCCGGATCGGCACCACCCTCGACGTGGACACCACCTGCGGGGAGCTCGCCGCCTTCCTGATCGAGCACCTCGCCGACGCCGCCACCGTCGAACTGCTCCCGCACCCCGACAGCCGGCACGCCCGCGCCCTCCCCGACGGCGGGCGCCGGCTGCTGCGTGCCGCGATCGCCGCCAAGCCCGGCCTGCTGGAGCAGGTCCGGCAGGTCGGCGAACGCGGCGAGTACGTCGACTACCGGCCCGACTCCGCGGTGCCGCGCTGCCTGGCCGAGGGTCGGCCGGTGATCGAGAACCTGCTCACCGAGGCCGACCTGCGCCGCACCGCCCCCAACCCGGAGCGGATCGCCGACTTCCGGGCGCTGCGGATCCACTCCGCCATGGTGGTGCCGCTCATCGCGCGCGGCCACCGGATCGGCACCGTCACCCTGCTGCGCGCCGACCCCTCCCCGGGCTTCGAGCAGGACGACGCGGTCGCCGCCCAGGACCTCGCGGTGCGCGCCGCCATCAACCTCGACAACGCCCGCCGCTACAGCCGCGAGCACGCCGTCGCCGTCGACCTGCAGCGCGCCATGCTCGCCGAACCCGGCAGCCCGCACCCCGACATCGCCGTCGCCTTCCGCTACCGCCCGGCCGGCACCAGCGCCCTGATCGGCGGCGACTGGTACGAGACGGTGGCGCTGCCCGACGGCCGCACCGTGCTGGCCATCGGCGACGTGATGGGCCACGGCATCGAGGCGGCCGCCCACATGAGCCACTACCAGGCGATGCTGCGCGCGATGGCGCTGCTGGAGCCGAGCGCCGACCGGCTGCTGGCGCGGATGGACGGCCTGGCCGGCGACGTGCACGACTACCGCCCGTCCACCTGCCTGGTGGTGTACGCCGAACCCGCCCGCGGCCGCTACTGCTTCGCCAGCGCCGGCCATCTGCCGCCCGCCGTGGTCCGGCCCGACGGCGAGGTGGCGCTGCTGCCGGTGGAGCCCGGGCCGCCGCTCGGCACCGGCCGCAACGGCTACGTGCCGAGCATCGCGGTGCTGCCGCCCGACCACACCCTGCTGCTGTTCACCGACGGCCTGGTGGAGCGCCGCGACGAGGACATCGACCGCTCACTGGAGCGGCTCACCGCCCGTCGGCTGCCCGCCGGGGCCGGCCCGGACCGGCTGCTGGACGCGGTGCTGGCCGGCGCCCCCGACCCGGCCGAGGACGACATCGCGCTGCTGGCCGCCGCGCCCGCCCGCCCGCGACCGGGGCAGCTCCGCAGCCGGGAGGTGCTGACGGTGCTGACCGGCGGCCGCTGGCAGCCGCTGCGCTGAGCCCGGCCGCTGCGCCGAGCGGGGCCGCTGCGCCGGGCAGGGACGCCGCGCCGAGCAGGTGGGCCTCAGGCGGTGAGCGAGTGCAGCGCGAGGGTGCGCAGGTCGGCCAGCCGGGCCCGGTCCCAGCCGTGGTAGACGGCGTTGGTGCACAGCACCACGTAGCGGCCGGTGGGCGGGGCGAGGAAGAGGCTGGTGCCGGTGTAGCCGTGGTGGTA
Source organism: Kitasatospora sp. NPDC004531 (assembly GCF_053602195.1). Taxonomy (NCBI): domain Bacteria; kingdom Bacillati; phylum Actinomycetota; class Actinomycetes; order Kitasatosporales; family Streptomycetaceae; genus Kitasatospora; species Kitasatospora sp. NPDC004531. The sequence goes on from NZ_JBSGDD010000037.1 coordinate 61,757, forward strand.
GGCCGCCGCGCCGTCGTCGGTGACCAGCCAGGCGAGGCCCCGGTGCACGCCGGGTTCGACGGCGGGGCCGGGGCGCAGGCTCTCGGCGAACCAGTCGGCCAGCGGACTCGACCCGGCCAGCAGGTGTTCGGCCCAGGCGGCGAGGTCCTCGGCGCAGGAGAACACCCCGGCGTGCCCGGCCACCCCGCCGAGCAGCGCGGCGCTCGGGTCGTGCGGGACGCCCCAGGTGCGGGGCGCGCCGAGCAGCCGCTGCTCGGTCGGGGCGACCTGC